>JBITAC010000049.1:0-91609 GCA_044439905.1 Phycisphaerales bacterium JB063
GAGCTGCTCGTCGTCATCTCCATCATCGCCCTGCTCATCGCGATCCTGCTCCCCGCGCTGGGCGCTGCCCGACGCTCCGCGCGCAGCATGCAGTGCCTGAGCCAGGAAAAACACATGGCCACGGGCTGGCACATCCAGGCCGCCGAGAACAAGGGCCAGGCCTTCTCCGCGAGCCAGGGCACCCAGGGCGTCAACTGGTCCATGTACCTTGTCAACGACTTCCTCAACGACGAGGTCGAAGCACTCATCTGCCCACGCGTCACGGGGACGCCCGTCAAGACCGACAACACGGGGACCGCCGAAACCGGCGCGTTCGATCGCCCCTGGGTCCTGGGCCAGGTCGCGATGAACCAGGCCTACAACAACCTCGGCGGGTTCAACGACAACCTCTTCTACCGCGGCACCTACGGCTACAACAACTGGCTCGAAGGCCCCAAGAGCTCTTACATCAGCAGTAACCCCGCCGACACCAACAAGGCCATCTCCAGCATCGACGACGCCGTCCCCACCACCGAAGTCCCCCTCTTCTCCGACGCCATCTGGTCCGCCATCGGCTGGGTCAAAGAATCCAACACCATCCCCGCCAACCGCCAGGACCCCAACCCCGTCCGAAACCCCTCGGGCAACGGCGTCTCACACGTCTCCGTCGATCGGCACGACCGCAATGTCAACATGGTCTTCATGGACGGCTCCGGCTCGCCCGTCGATCTCGACGAACTGCTCGAACAGCACTGGCACCGTCAGTGGGACTCGACACTGGTCAATCCGTAACTCCCCAGCCACGCGACGCGTCGCGTACGATCACGGGGTGGCCCACTGCCGCCCCGTTTTCTTTTGCCCGCCCGATTCACGAGAGGACGCCCTATGAGACGCTTGCTGTTCTGCTGCGCCACGCTGCTCCTGCTGCTCGCCCCCCAAACCGCGACGGCGCAGGACACACGAACCGACGCGCCCCCGCTCAATGTGCTGTTCATCATATCCGACGACCTCACCGCCGAGGCGCTCTCGTGTTACGGCAACGAAGTCAGCCAGACGCCCCACATCGACGCGCTCGCCGCACAGGGCACACGCTTTACCCGCACCTACTGCCAGTTCCCCGTCTGCGGCCCGTCACGCGCCTCGTTCATGAACGGCTATTACCCCCACGCGACCGGCGTGCACGGCTACACCTCCGGACGCGAGGGCATCGGCGACCGCGCGACCTGGGCCGAGCTCTTCAAAGACCACGGCTACTACACCGCACGCGTCAGCAAGATCTTCCACATGGGCGTCCCCGGCGGGATCGAGCAGGGCGGCGACGGCGCAGACGACCCCCGCTCATGGACCCAGCGCTTCAACAGCCAGGGCCCCGAGTGGCGTGCCCCGGGTGAGGGCGAGCTGCTCGAAAACAACCCCAACCGCGACCGGCCACAACAAGGCGGCAACAACTTCGCCTACGTCATCGCCGACGGCGACGACCTGGTCCACTCCGACGGCCGAACCGCGCACAAGGCCTGCGAACTCATCGAGCAACGCGCCCACGCGGGCGAGCCCTTCTTCCTGGCCGTCGGCTTCGTCCGGCCGCACGTCCCCTTCGTCGCGCCCGCGAGGTTCTATGAGCCCTACCCCTTTGACGAGATGACCCTGCCCGGCGGAGACCAGCCCTGGCACGAAACGCCCGACGACTGGGACGACATCCCCCAGGCCGGCATCAACTACCGCACGTCGCTCAACATGAAGATGGACCTCGAGCAACGCCGCGCCGCGGTCGGCGCGTACTACGCCTCGGTCGCGTTTGTCGATGAGCTGGTCGGCCAGATCGTCGGCAAGCTCGAAGAGCAAGGCCTGGCCGACAACACCCTCGTCATCTTCACCAGCGACCACGGCTTCCACCTCGGCGAGCACGACTTCTGGGCCAAGGTCAGTCTGCACGAAGAATCCGCCCGCGTCCCGCTCATCATCCGCTACCCCGGTAAAGCGCCCGGCGTCTGCGACAGCTTCACCGAGCTGCTCGACCTGTACCCGACGATCGCCGCCGCCTGCGGGCTCGAAACCTCGGAGCACCTGCAGGGGCACAACATCCTGCCCATGCTCGACGACCCGAGCTACGCCGTCCGCGACACCGCGTTCTGCGTCAACGGCCGCAACAACGGCTTCCTCCTGCGCGACGACCGCTGGGCCTACATCCAGTACGGCGAACAGGCGGGCAAGGGCATCGAGCTCTACGACATGCATGCCGACCCCCAGCAGCTGACCAACCTCGCGCCGCGTCCCGAGTATGCCGACGTTGTCGCTGAGTTCCGCCAACGCTTGGCCGACAAACTCGCCGAGGTGCGTGACAACGACCTGGGCGAGTAACGCCGACGCGCCCCAGGCCTCACCCCCTGATCTGATCCCACACGCCCCATCCGGAGCTTGCGTATGCAGCATCACCCGCGCACGATCTTTCCCGCCTTCCTCGCCGGCACGCTCGCGATGCTCCTGCTGCTCACGTCGCAGGCCCACGCCGCCCCCGCGCCGCTGCCCGGTGATGCAGACCACGACGGCGATGTCGATGGCGACGACATGCGAATCGTCATCCACAACTTTGGCGCCTCCAACCTCATGCAACAACGCGCCCGATCTGCCACCCGACGTGCCGCCCTGCCAGGCGACCTCAACGCCGATGGCCGAGTCAACATCGAAGACCTCGACATGGTCCTCGCCCACTGGACCGGGCCCGCCCCCCAACGCGTCGCCCAGCCCAACATCGTCATGGTCTATGTCGACGACATGGGCTACGGCGACGTCGCCGCATTCGGCGCGGACGACCTCGTAACCCCGAACCTCGACCGCATGGCTCAGCAGGGCGTCAAACTCACCCACTGCTACAACTCATCCTCGGCCTGCTCGACCTCAAGGGCCGCGCTGCTGACCGGCTGCTACCACTCGCGCGTCAGCATCCACACCGTGTTCCCGCCGAGCTCGAACCAGGGCCTCAACCCCGACGAGATCACCATCGCCGAGCTGCTCCAAGGCGTGGACTACGACACCGCGATGGTCGGCAAGTGGCACCTGGGACACCCCGAGTCGCTCATGCCCTACAACCAGGGCTTCGAACACTTCTATGGCATCCCCGTCTCACACGACTACAAGACCGTGCCCGGGTTTAACAACCGCGTCCCGCTCTACGAAAAAATCCCGGGCCAGCCCGTGCAGGTCATCGACACCATCCGCTGGAACGATACTGGGCCCAAGGGTGAGATCCAGTTCTACACCCAGCGGTTCACACAGCGCGCGATCGATTTCATCGAGCAATCGCGCGATCAGCCGTTCTTCCTGTACGTGGCCTACTGCATGCCCCACGTCGCGCTGGCGGCGACCAGCCCGTTTAACGGCGTGTCGAAGCGCGGGCTTTACGGGGACGTCATGGCCGAGATCGACGCGGGCATCGGCGACATCCTCGCTTCGCTTGAAGACCAGGGGATCGCGGGCGATACAGTCGTGGTATTCGCGTCGGATAACGGCCCGTGGCTGAGCTACGGCAACCACTCGGGCTCGCCGGGTCCCCTGCGCGAGGGCAAACGCACGGTGTTTGACGGCGGCGTGCGCACGCCGGCGATCGTTTACTGGCCGGGCCAGGTCCCCGGGATGCCATGCGACGCGCCGGTCGCGGTGATGGATTTTTATGCGACGTTCGCGGCATGGGCGGGCGCGGCGCTGCCGACTGATCGCACGATCGACGCGGTGGACCTGTCGCCGCTGCTGCTGCGTGACACGTCGGCCGAGGACTACGACGCGCAGCGGCCGATCGCGCTGTACGACTACCGAAGCCGGTCGCTCCACGCGATCCGCATGGGCAAGTGGAAGCTCGTGTTCCCGCACAACTACGAGACGGTGAACAACGCGGGCAACGACGGGGCCGGGGGCAGCTACACGTTTGTCGCGACGCCGTTGGCGTTGTTCGACATGGAGGCCGACCCGGGCGAGACGACCAACCTCGCCGGGGCGTTCCCGGCCGTTGTGCAGGCACTCAACGCCGCGGCCGATGTGATCCGCGCCGACCTTGGCGACAACGCGACGGGCACACCCGCGAGCGACCAGGTCCGCCCGATCGGAGTCGACGCCGGGCTGTAACGCGCTTGCCGACGCCTAGTGCTGCTGGGCGTCGTTGAGTGCGGGGTGGTTGAGCAGGCTCTCGTGCCGGGCGTTGAAGAAGCCCTGCAGCGAGCGTGCTTCGTCGCCCGCGATCGCGTCGCCAAAGCCGGCGGCCCCCGGGCCCAGCGGGTCCTGCGCGACGGCTTCTTCGATGAGTTCGCGGTAGCGTTCAACGACCGGGCCGATGTGCTGCCAGTCCATCCACTCGCGGTTGATCTGCGCGACGTGTTCGAGGTAGGTCGCGCGCCACTCGGGGACCGACAGCAGCGCGTGGATCAGCGGGCGATCGGGGTTGTCCGCGTGTTCGAGCGGGTCGCGCATCGCCGCAGCGCCGCCCCCTTCGGGGCCGTTGCGTAACCCGCCCCGGCCGCCGGGCCCGCGCCGACCGCCCGGCCCGCCGAAGCCACCGGGCCCGCCACGCCCAACCATAAACGCCTCGTTGTTGTCATACGTCAGCAGATGGAATCGGCCCGCGGGGTCTTTGTACAGGCCATAATCGCTGCCCCGGCTGTAGTACCCGTCCTGGTCCATCAGCACGTTGTCGAGCGCGAGGAACCACAGCGCTTCTTCGACATCCAGCACCTCGGGGAGCACCTCGGGCAGCTCCTGAGCCGGAGTTTCCTTGAGCAGACGGCACAGCTCGATCAGGTCGCGCCAGTCGTCCTCGCCCGCCGAGCCGGTCTTGAGTTCGTAGGCCGATTCGTAAGGCGCAAGCTCGTCGCCGTGCCAAACCAGCCCGCCGCGTCCGCTGAAGTCGGCGGGGACTTTCCAACGCACCCCGGCGCGGGTGTCGTAGTGGTGTTCGATGAAGTCCTTGTTGATCTGCTCGACGTTGACGTAGGTGCCCCAGTATCGGCCGTTGATCACGACGCGTACGAAGTTCGCCCGGGGCGCGGGCATGTACTGGTTACTGATGTGCGCGTAAAGCGCTTCGCGCATCATCGAGGCGTCGCCGTTGGCGTTGAGCAGGTTCAGGGTTTTGAACCCGTCGAGTCGGAGCCCGTTTTCGAAGGCATCGATCGAGATGTTCATCGACTTCTTCGCGGCCATAAACGACGAGTTGCCCCGGAAGCGCACGCCGACCTCACCGACCTCCTCGCCGTCGACGACCATGCGCGCGGGCACCTCGATATCGCTGTGGTAGAACGCGACGAGCTGGTCGTACCAGTGCTCATCCTCGAACTCGAAGAACAGCGTGCGGACCACGCCGGTGTCGTACAGGTCGGCTTCGGGGTAGTGCGGGACCTCGTTGGGGTCGAGTGTCATCGCGTCGTCGGTCTGGTGGGGTAAGGGGCCCGCCGCCTGCCCGCGTCCGGGGCCGCGCGGTCCGCGCCGTCGGCCGCCCCCGCGGTTGGCGTCCTGCTCACTGACCCATGCCCGCGCCGCCTCGCGTTCCTCGCCGTCGAGTCGGCCGTTGCCGTCCACATCAAACTGGTCCAGGATCTCGCGGTCGGGCTGGCCAAACCCGCCGGGGCCGCCCGGGCCGCGTCCGCCGGGCGGGGGGCCCTCACCACCCCCGGGTGGCGGGCCGCCGGGCTGCGCGAGCGCCAACGTCGCGCACAAAACACTGACCGAAAACGAGCCCACGTATCGAAGAAAAGCCATGCACCGCACCTTTGTGTGAAAATTGGGTTAGCGTCCCCCGGCCTAACGCGACAGCCCCCGGCCGTATTGCCCCGCCTCCTTCTGCGGCTAAATGACAAGCCCCCCGACGGTGGGTCGGGGGGCTTGACGCGGGTCTATCGGGGCGGCCGGACTTGAACCGACGACCTCCTGGTCCCAAACCAGGCGCTCTACCAAGCTGAGCTACGCCCCGCAGCGTGCGGGCAGTATAGCGACCTTGGCCCGCAGCATGCGCTGAATTCTACAACGCCTCGAGACGATGCCTTGGAGCCGGCCCATCGGCTCCGGACGGGGCGGACACTGGCACCGCGTCGGCTTCGGGCCGGGCAGCCGGCTGCCTAGAGGCGTTCGACCACGGGCAGCTCGCCGATGAGCGGGAGGGCGTAGTCGACGAAGCCCTGGGCGATGTCGTTGCCGTTGACGATCCACTCGGCGGGCATGTGTTTGGTCTTGGCGGCGACGTCGGTGAGCTCGATGCGGTTGTACTCGACGGCGTAGTCGTTGCCGGGCACGCGCTGGATGGCGACCGACCCGTGCATCACCCCGCTGGTAGCGAGCTCGGCGGCCTTGCGACCGGCGAGGCGTGCTTCGCGCTGATCGACCTCGCTGGCGACGCCGGCGAAGCTGCGCTGCAGGTAGCCGAAGGTGTCGGCACGGACGCGGGTCTTGTGGCCCATGTAGTCCTTGACGGCCTGGCCCAAGAAGTCGCCCAGCGCGCCGGTGCCCGAGAGCTGCACGTTGCCGTGCGCGTCCTTCTCGACGTGGTGGCCCTGCATCTCGGCGAGCTTCGCGGCCATCGGCGTGCCGTCGGCGTCGTGGATGCCTTCGCTGACCGCGACGAGGCACCGGCCGTGCTTATCCATCATGCGCTCGACGTCGGCGGTGAACTTGGCGATATCAAACGCGGCCTCGGGGACATAGACCAGGTGGGGACCGTCGTCGGTGTTGACGCGCCGGCCGAGCACGGAGGCGGCGGTGAGGAAGCCGGCGTGCCGGCCCATGATGACGTCGATCTTGACGCCCTTGAGCGAGCGGTTGTCGAGGTCGTCGCCCATGAAGGCCTGCGCAACGAACTTCGCCGCGCTGCCGTAGCCCGGCGTGTGGTCGTTGAGGACCAGGTCGTTGTCCACGGTCTTGGGCACGTGGAAGGCGTGCATCTCGTAGCCGTCGGCCGCGGCGGTCTCGGCGACGATGCGGCAGGTGTCGGAGCTGTCATTGCCGCCGATGTAGAAGAAGTAGCGGACGTTGTGCTCTTCGAAGTACTTGGTGATGGTCTTGACGTCGTCGACGCTGGGCTTGTGCCGCGACGAGCCCAGCCCGCTCGAGGGGGTGCCCGCCAGCCGGTCGAGCTTGTCCTGGGGCCAGTCGGTGAGGTCGATAAAGTCGCCCGACATCATGCCGTCGACCGCGTGGCGTGCACCGAGGATCTTGCCCTTGAAGCCGTCTGCGGCGTGGAGCCCTTCGACGACGCCGACGAGCGACTGGTTGATGACGGCGGTGGGCCCGCCGGACTGTCCGATGACGGCGTTGCCTTCGAGAGGGGTAGAGTTGGAGTGGCTCATGGTTTGCTAATCATGCTGAAAGTCAGGGAGAAACGGCAACACGCGGCGCATGCCGAATCGGGCATTGTATAAAACCCGGGCGGCTGGGACAAAGCGGACACGCAATCGACACGAATCCAAGTACAATGGTGGGCTTCCCCAAACCGGCCACGCGCCACCCCCCTCACCCTACCCGCAGCACCCCCATGCCCACCTCCCCCCTCCGCAACGTCGCCGTCATCGCCCACGTCGACCACGGCAAAACCACCCTCACCGACCAGCTCCTCTACCAGTCGGGCATGTTCCGCACCGAGGACCTCAACAAGCTCGCCGGCGGGCAGCACAACCTCGTCATGGATACCGGCGACCTCGAACGCGAGCGTGGCATCACCATCACCGCCAAGAACTGCGCTATCACCTACCGCCACACCGACGGCGCCGACTACAAGATCAACCTCATCGACACCCCGGGCCACGCCGACTTCGGCGGCGAGGTCGAACGCGTCCTCAATATGGCCGACGGCTGCCTCCTCGTCGTCGACTCCTTCGAAGGGCCCATGCCCCAGACCCGGTTCGTCCTCGAAAAAGCACTCGCCATCGGCCTCAAGCCCGTCGTCGTCATCAACAAGATCGACAAGCCCAACGCCCGGCCCGACGACGTCATCAACGAGGTCTTCGACCTGCTCAGCTCGCTCGACGCGCCCGACGACGCGATGGACTTCCCCGTCATCTACGCCAGCGCGAAAGAGGGCTGGGCCACCACCGACGACACGAAGCTCGGCGACGACCACCCCGACAACATGTTTGACGTGTACGACACGATCCTCAAGCACGTGCCCGCGCCCTACGCCAAGGGGTCGGGCCGGGGCGCGGCGGCGGGCTTCGAGTCTCGGACCGCAGCGCTGGGCGCACCGCTGCAGATGATGGTCACATCGATCGTCTACAGCGAGTACGTCGGCCGAATCGCCGTGGGCCGAGTCACCGCAGGCCGTATCACCGCGGGCCAGAAGGTCACCGTCATCAACCGCGCGGGCGAGGGGTCCATGCAGCGCGTCGTCAAGCTCGAGGGGTTCGACGGCCTGAGCCGGACCGAGGTCAACCAGGTCACCGCCGGCGACATCTGTGCCGTCACCGGGCTCGACCCCATCGACATCGGCGACACCATCGCCTGCCCCGATCGGCCCAGCGCGCTCGCCTCCGTCGCGATCGATGCGCCCACCCTGACCATGACCTTCCGCGTCAACGACTCCCCCTTCTGCGGTAAAGAAGGCGATTTTGTCACCTCCCGGCAGGTGTGGGACCGCCTGCAAAAAGAGCTGCAGAGCAACGTCGCGCTACGCGTCGAGCGCGAAGAGGGTGGCGAGGCCTTCAAGGTCTCGGGCCGGGGGCTGATGCACCTGGGCGTGCTGCTCGAAACCATGCGCCGCGAGGGGTACGAGCTCCAGGTCGGCAAGCCCGAGGTGATCCTGACCCGGCCCGAGGACGGCGACCACGCGGGCAAGCTCTGCGAACCCATCGAGCAGCTCGTCGTCGACTGCCCGGCCGAGTGCCAGAACGACGTGATGTCGCTGGTGATGAACCGCAAGGCGGAGATCGTGAGCATGGACCCCAAGCCCGGCGCGGGCGACTACATGCACATGGAGTTCACGATCCCCGCGCGGGGGCTGATCGGCTTGCGGACTCGGATGCTGACCGCGACCCAGGGCCGGGCCGTGATGCACCACAATCTGCTGCGCTACGAGCCGATGCGTGGCGACGTGCCCAAGCGCGCTGCGGGTGTGATGATCGCCTCCGAGCCCGGCACGGTGACCCCCTACTCGCTCGACCGCCTCTACGACCGCGGGCTGTTCTTCTCCAAGCCCGGCGACCCGATCTACGAAGGCCAGATCGTCGGCGAGCACTGCAAAGATAACGACATCACTGTCAACGTCGCAATCAACAAGAAGCACAGCAACGTCCGCGCCTCGGGCAGCGACGACGCCACCCGCGTCAAACCCGCCCGCGAGCTGTCCCTCGAAGCGATGCTCGAATACATCGAGGAGGACGAGCTGGTCGAGGTCACCCCCCAGTCCCTACGCATGCGCAAGAAGGAGCTGCGCGAGTCGATGCGCCGCCGCGAGACCCGCGCGGCGAAGGGGTAAAACATCACTGCTGTTTAGCCGCCGCCCAACGGGCGGCGCGTGCTAAACAAGAAAAACTCCCTACTCGATCACGATCGATGTCGGATCAAAGTCCGGCTTGGGCGGCTGGGGGTTCATGTCTTCGAGGATATCCACCAGCACCTTGCACACCAGCAGGTTGCGGTACCACCGGCGCTCGGCGGGGATGACATACCACGGCGCATCGGCAGGCGACGTCTGGCCAAACACCTCGGCGTAGCGCTCCTGATACTTGCCCCAGCGCGCCCGCTCGTCGAGGTCGGCCGGGTTGAACTTCCAGTGCTTGTCGGGACGATCCAGCCGACGCTGCAGACGCACCTTCTGGTAGTCCTTGCTGATGTGCAGGAAGAACTTCACGACGCGTGTGCCCTCGGTGTGCAAGAGGTGCTCAAAGTTATTGATGTGCTCGACGCGGTGCTTCCACACGTCCTTGGGCGCAAGGTCTTTGACGGCGACGGTGACGGCGTCTTCGTAGTGGCTGCGGTTGAACACGCCGATGTAGCCCTTCTTCGGGACGTTCTGGTGGACCCGCCAGAGGAAGTCGTGGCCAAGCTCTTCGCTGTTGGGGGCCTTGAAGCTCTTGACGCGGCAGCCGGCCGGGTCCACCGGGCCGAAGACCGCCTTGGTGGTCGAATCCTTGCCGCCGGCGTCCATGGCCTGGAAGACGACGAGCAGCGACCGCCGGCCTTCGGCGTAGAGGTTTTCCTGGAGGTCGACCAGCCGGTCACGCAGCGCGCGGAACGCCTGTTTGCCGTGCGCCTTGTCGAGCCCGCCGTCGTCGTGTGTGCGGTAGTCCGCGAGCGAGATCCGCCGGCCCTCGGGCACACGGTACTGCTCGGTATCAAGGTCGACCTCGATCGCCATCGGCCCGTCGTGCGGCGCGGGCTCGGACGGGGACAAGTCGGTCGCGGCGGGTGGGGCGGACGGCTCGGGGTCGGTGTGCATCATGGCCGGATTGTAGGGCGTCGGCCGACGCTGCACAGCGGAGTAGCAACGCCAAAACGCTGCTGTGGAACTGCGCAGCGTGCAAATACAAAACAATAATATTTTTGATATTTGAACAAAGCAAAATCCCGCGTCCCGGCCGCTGGTGCACGATCCGGCAAAGACGCGGTGAGATTCGTATGAGTTCGCGCCAACCCAACACCGGCTGGCACGCGCTTTGTACTACCTCGGGCATGGGCAGACGTTAACGCCCAACCGTGCAACCACTCGCACCCGACCCCACACCAACGAACCACAAGGATCGAAATATGTTCGGCTTCCTGATCGATATGGACGGCGTCATCTACCGGGGCAGCCAGCTCATCCCCGGTGCCGACCGCTTCATCAACCAGCTGCGTGACCGGCACATCCCCTTCCTCTTCCTGACCAACAACTCCCAACGCACCCGACGCGACATCGCCGCCAAGCTCGTCCGTATGGGCATCAACGCCGGCCCCGAGCACGTCTTCACCTGTGCCATGGCCACCGCGCGTTTCCTCGCACAACAGAAGCCCGGCGGCACCGCGTACGTCCTGGGCGAGACCGGCCTGACCACCGCGCTGCACACCAACGGCTTCGCGATCGTCGACAAAGACCCCGACTACGTCGTCGTCGGCGAAGGACGCACCTATACCTTCGAGATGCTCGAGCACGCCACCAACCTCGTCCTCAACGGCGCGCGACTCATCGCCACCAACATGGACCCCAACTGCCCGACACAGGCCGGCACACGCCCCGGCTGCGGCGCGGTCGTCAAGCTCCTCGAAGAGGCCACCGGCAAGCCCGCGTTCTCCGTCGGCAAGCCCAGCCCCGTCATGATGCGCGCCGCACGCAAAGAGCTCGGACTCAACTCCGCGCAGACCTGCATGATCGGCGACACCATGTCCACCGATATCCTCGGCGGCGTCCAGCTCGGCTACCACACCATCCTCGTCCTCTCCGGCGGCACACGACGCCACGAGCTCGACAACTTCGCCTACCAGCCCGACACCATCCTCGAGTCTGTCGCCGACATCGACCTGGCCATCCTCGAAGAAGCGATGCGCCACGACGGCACGCCAAGGCCCGCGCCCGTCACGCCGACCCCCGCGTTCGCGACGCCGGCCCCGGTCCACGCGGTCGCCTAACGCCCCGCCCCTGCCGCAACGTCGAACCCGACATCGCGGCTCAACATCTTGATTCCTCCTGTTCCCGGCGGCTACACGGATTGTGGTCGCCGGGAAATTTTTTAGGTCGGCCGCGGTATCCTTCAGCAATGGCAAACACACACCAGGCCGAGCGTGAACGGATCGTCGCGGGCTGCATGACGGGCACGAGTCTGGACGGCCTCGACGCCGCGCTGGTCCGCATCATCGGCACCGGCCTCGACATGCGGGCCGAGCTGCTGGGCCACACCGCGACCCCTCTGCCAAGCGGCCTGCGCGACACCCTGATGCACCTCACGTCGGGGAGCGCGGCCGAGCCGTTGACGTACATGCGAGCCGCGCGCGGCGTCGGCGAACTCTACGCGGATGGCGTGCAACAACTCCTCGACGAAACCCACGGCCCGCCACCCGAATTCGTCGTCGCACACGGCCAAACCATCTGGCACGCACCGCGCACCCGGAAAGAGGATGCGGATCAGCCAAACCCTGGCCCGATGAGCTGGCAGCTCTTCGACCCCTGGCCCGTAGTGAAGCGGATCGGCGTGCCCGTGTGCTACGACCTTAGACAGGCCGATTTGATCGCGGGCGGCGAGGGCGCGCCCCTGACGCCGATCGCGGACTGGGTGATGTATCGGGACAAGGCCGCAATCGTTTTCAACTTGGGGGGTGTCGGAAACTACACGTCGCTGATCGAAGGGTTCGACCTTCTCCACGCGGGGGATATCTGCCCGTGCAACCTTCTTCTTGATGGGCTCAGCCAACGGCTACTCGGGGAACCCTATGACAAAGATGGTGCGTGTGCGTCCAAAGGAAAACGCGTGCAGGATGTACTCTTAGCAATCAATCGAGCGATCCTAAAGACATATCGTGAGCACGGGCACCCTCACTCGATCGGGCGTGAGCAGTTCAGCCCGCATTGGCTGGATCGGTTAATCGAAACTATCAGGCCGATGGCATCGGTCGAAGATATCCTACGATCCGCTGTCATCAATACCGCGATCGATCTGTGCGCACCGATGGACGAACTTGACGAAAGCACTGATTGGGACGAGGGCCACCGCCACATGATTGTTGTTGCCGGGGGCGGTGCAAAAAACAAAACCCTCGTCGAACAGATGCGTGTCGAGCTAACGGTCGATCCGGAGGACGACAACACATGGCGGCCATACTGCTACGACGTTGTGCTTTCCGACGAACTCGGCATCCCCTGCGAAGCGCGCGAGGCGATGGGGTTTGCGGTGCTTGGGGCGCTATCGCAGGACGGCGTGCCGATCTCGCTGCCGCAGGTCACGGGTGCGAAAGACCCGGGCGTCGCGGGCGTGTGGGCGGGGGTTGGAGGATCTTTGATCTCTGATTGATGATTGATGATTGATGATTGATGATTTTTCATAACGATTGCTCCAAGCCCACGGCTTTGACGCGAGCTTTGCGAGCGCCAACGCCGTGGGATTCCGTGGCATATCCACCTGCCCTCCCATGAAGATTTTTTCATCTCGATCGGATATCCCACAGCGTGCCGCGGACGACAAGCCGTGGGTTTCGTAGGCGTCACATTCGCATCCCCCCGCGGCGCATCCATTCATCCGCCCCCGCTACACTGTCGTTGCCATGACGACACCCGACACACCGACCGATACCGCCCCGCCTTCGCGTGGGCACCTGGCGACCGAGCAGCGTCTTGCGGCGGCGGCGGCGATTGATGCGCAGCCGATCGAGGCGACGCTGCGGCTGATGAATACGCAGGACATGCAGGTGCCCCAGGCGGTGCGGCAGGCGATCCCCGCGATGACGGCGCTGGTCGAGGACATCGTCGACGGCCTGCGTGCCGGCGGCCGACTGCTCTACTGCGGCGCGGGTACGTCGGGCCGACTGGGTGTGCTCGACGCGAGCGAGTGCCCGCCGACGTTCTGCTCGGACCCGGGCCAGGTCGTGGGCTTCATCGCCGGCGGCGACGGCGCATTGCGCGTCGCGGCCGAGGGGGCCGAGGACGATCCGCAAGGTGCCCACGCCACGATCGATGGACTCGAACTCAACGAACACGACACGCTCATCGGCATCGCGGCGGGCGGGACGACACCCTATGTATGGGGCGCGATCCGTCGCGCGGGCGAGCGCGGCGCGGTGACCGCGATCATGACCTGCGTCCCGATCCATACGCTCAAGACCCGACCCCGTGCCGCGGTCGTTAAGGGCAACCAGCCGCTGAGTCTGCCGCCTTCGCCCAAGCTCCCGGCCGAGGTCGACCACCGCATCGAGCTGCTCGTCGGGCCCGAGGTCATCACCGGCTCGACCCGGCTCAAGGCGGGCACCGCCACGAAGCTCGCGCTCAACATGATCAGCACCACCGCGATGCTCCAGCTCGGCAAGGCCTGGGGCAACCTCATGGTCGACCTCCACGCCAGCAACGCCAAGCTCGTCGACCGCTCCATCCGCATCGTCACCAGCCAGACCGGCCTGTCCCGCGAAGACGCCGCCGACGCCATCGACAACGCCGGCGGCAGCGTCAAGCTCGCGCTCATCATGGTCCTCCGTGATGTCGACCGCGACACCGCTCAACAACTCCTCGACCAGCACAACCAGAAGCTGCGCCCGATCCTGGGCCCGCCGAAGTAAGTTGTTCACCGCAGAGTGCGCGGAGAGCGCAGAGTCTGAAAACCAAGTCACGGCTTCCATAGACCGCACTGATCTCAAGAAACAATCACAAAGGCCACGGAGGCACGCAGAACATAAAGAAAATCTGCTTCTAAAGAAAACTGTTTTCTTTGTGTTCTCCGTGCCATTTTTGATGGCTGTTTTGGATCTGCGTCATCTGTGAAGTCTGTGGATTCCCTCCACGAACAAGCCCACGCTCGTTGAGCGTGGGCTTGTTGATTCTTGCTTGTTTTGGTGTGCGTTTCGCTTAGGCGTCGCTGGCCATCTTCGCGGCCTTGGCCTTCGCGTCGTCGAGGGTGCCGACGTACATGAACGCGGACTCGGGCAGGTCGTCGCCTTCGCCGCCGCAGAGACGCTCGAAGGAGTCGATGGTTTCTTCGAGCGAGGAGTCCACGCCGGGGAAGCCGGTGAAGACCTCGGCCACGTGGAAGGGCTGCGAGAGGAAGCGTTCGATCTTACGGGCGCGACCGACGATCAGCTTGTCTTCCTCGGCCAGTTCGTCGACGCCAAGGATGGCGATGATGTCCTGGAGCGACTTGTAGCGCTGGAGGATGGTCTGCACCTGGCGGGCGCAGGCGTAGTGGCGTTCGCCGACGACGCCGGGGTCGAGGATGCGCGAGGTCGATGCGAGCGGGTCGATCGCGGGGAAGATGCCCTTCTCGGCGATGGAGCGTTCAAGCACGACGAACGCATCCAAGTGGCTGAACGCGGTCGCGGGGGCGGGGTCGGTGAGGTCGTCCGCAGGGACGTAGATCGCCTGCACCGAGGTAATCGCGCCCTTATCGGTCGAGGTGATGCGTTCCTGGAGCTCACCCATCTCGGTCGAGAGCGTCGGCTGGTAACCCACGGCCGAGGGCATACGGCCCAGCAGCGCGGACACTTCCGAGCCGGCCTGGGTAAAGCGGAAGACGTTGTCAACAAAGATCAGCGTCTCCTTGCCCGACTCGTCGCGGAAGTTCTCGGCCATGGTCAGGCCCGACAGCGCCACACGCAGGCGCGCCCCGGGCGGCTCGTTCATCTGGCCAAACACCATCGCGACCTTGTCGAGGACGTAGGCGGTCTTGCCCTCGGCGTCGGTGTACTCGGACTCGGCCATCTCGCCCCAGAGGTCGTTGCCCTCACGGGTGCGTTCGCCGACGCCGCAGAACACGGAGTAGCCGCCGAAGTTTTTCGCGACGCGGGCGATCATCTCCTGGATGATGACGGTCTTGCCGACGCCCGCCCCGCCGAACAGGCCGATCTTGCCACCGCGGACGAAGGGGCACAGGAGGTCGACGACCTTGATGCCGGTCTCGAGGACTTCGGTCTTCGGGCTGAGCTGTTTGAAGGCCGGGGGCTTGCGGTGGATGGGGGCGCGGCGTTCGGTCTCGACTGGGCCCTTCTCGTCGATGGGGTTGCCCAGGAGGTTGAAGACCCGGCCAAGCACCTGCTCGCCAACGGGGACGGAGACGGGGGCGCCGGTGTCGACGACGGTCTCGCCGCGCTGCAGGCCGTCGGTCGAGCCCAGCGCGACGGCGCGGACCTGGCCGCCGCCCAAGTGCTGCTGCACTTCGCCGACGAGGTTGACGGTTTCGTCGCCGACCTGGTAGGTGACGTTGATGGCGTTGTAGATGTCGGGGAGGGCGTTCTCGGGGAACTGGGCGTCGAAGGTCGAGCCGATGACTTGGGAGACGGTGCCGTTGGCCATGGAGGGGTCTCGGGGTTGGGGTTGGGGTCGCATACAGCGGGCGATTAGCCGTATTTCAAGGCCGAGTAGGGTAGCGACGTGGGGTGTATTTGCCAACCCACCGGCTTCAAACCCCGCTATCACGCGTAGAACGCCGATTTATACCTATTTTTGAAAGATATATCAGCTAACATTATATTTGCTGGCGAGGCCTTGTTAGAGTCCAACAAGCCGACTTCAGCCCAGAATGCCGCGCCCAACCCCTAAACCCCAATCCCCAACTCCCCATCCCCATGCCCATGCAAGACAAAGCCCGCCGAGATTTGTTCCGCGGCTCGCTGGAGGTGCTCGTGCTCTCGCTCCTCGCCGACGGGCGGGCGTACGGGTACGCGATCCAGAAACGACTCAAGCAGGCGGGCGGGCAGACGGTCCAGTACGGCTCGCTCTACCCGCTGCTGCACCGGCTTGAGGCGGATGGGCTCATCCAGGCGACCTGGGATCGCAGCAGCGCCCGCGAGCGCAAGTGGTACGAGCTCACCGCCGCGGGCAAGCGCGAGCTCCGCCGCAGCGCCGCCGACTGGCAGGCCTACCTCGCTCGGCTGCAGGCCCAGGTGCTCCCAGCCGTCCGCAACATCGCCTCGCAGCGGTAGCGCAGAAAAATCCGCCTCCGTCTGGAAAAACCGCCGGCTCATCCGTCTACCCCTGTGGAACCACGACTCCCGGGGGCCTGCTCATGCCGACGCCGCACCTGCTGATCCAGAAGTTCATCGAACACGAGATGACGGAACCCGAGTTTGAGCGTTTGATCCACTGGCTCGGGCGCGACCCGCGCCATGCCGGCATCCTGCAGAGCCATCTGATCATCCACGACAAGCTGTGCGGGCTCTTCAGCACCCCGCGCCCAACCCCGGCCCGCCCGGGCGCGGCGGGCGTCCCGCGCCGCGCTCAAACCCCTAGGCCGGATTGAACCTCCCCGCCCGCGGCGCGTCTGTATCGGTAGACCTTCACAGGAGACACCGATGCGTCACATGACCTGGGCCTGGTTGATTTTGATAGTTGCGTTCGCCGTGCTGACTGGATGTGGCGATTCGAGTGAAACGTACCCGACAATGGATGCGGCCGAGAGCGCCGGATATGCCTACGGCGACGGCGACGACCACGGTGACATGAGGATGATGCAGGCCAACACCTCGGCCTCGCCGATGTCGCCGGGCCGTGAAGCCGCACCCACCGACCCTTCGCTGCCCATCGATCTGCCCAGCGAGCAGACCGAGCGCAAGATCATCTACAACGCCGACATCGACCTGGTGGTGGACGCGTTCGAGGGCGTGCCTGCGCAGGTCGCGGCGCTCGCCAAGGCGCACGGCGGGTTTGTCGCGCAGTCCGCGATCCACGGCTCGGCCGGGGAGCCCCGCGACGGGCGGTGGACGCTGCGCATCCCCTCGGACCGCTACGAAGCCGTCATGCAGGACGCCGAATCGATCGGCCAACTGCGTTCCGTGCAGAGCACCAGCCGGGAAGTCACCGCCGAGTTTGTCGACCTGCAGTCGCGTCTGCGTAACAAGGTCGCCGAAGAGACGCGCCTGATCGAGCACCTGGACCAGACGACGGGCGACCTGAAAGACATCCTCGAGGTTGAGCGCGAGCTCTCCCGGGTGCGCGGCGAGGCGGAGGTGCTGCAGGGTCGGCTGAACATGCTCGCGGACCTGACTTCGATGTCGACGGTGGTTGTGCGGATCGAAGAGATCCGCGACTACACGCCCGCGCCGACGCAGGAGCCGGGCTTTGGAGCGCAGGCGGGGCGGGCCTGGGCCGGGTCGCTTGGCTCGATCGTGGACCTGGGCCGAGCGCTGGCGATCGGCGTGGTCGCGGTGGTGCCCTGGCTCGTGGTCATCGTGCCCATCGCGGGGGTGGTGGTGTTCGTGCTCCGACGCTTGGCCCGGCGTGTCCTGAGCCGACCGGCCGCCCAGCCCGCGACACCGAGCTAGCCCCGCTGGGCCGGCCGACCTTCGTGAACTGCTTTCGCGCCCGGCGTCGTGCGATATACTGTCCCCGCAGGAGCACCCTTCCCCCCGACGCATGGAGGCGTCCCGTGAGCGAACACGAACACACCCCGACCGCTGTGGACGACGGCCCCGAGCCGGCCGACGCGATCGCCTCGCCCGCCCCCATCGACGCCGGCCCGGACGCCGAGGACCTGCGCCCCGCATGGTCCAACCCCGACGCTCGCGACGACACCCCCCGCACCGGCATCGACACGACGGGCCCGCTCACACCCGCCGCGTCTACGCACGCCCCCGCGCCCCAGCCGATGCCCACGCCCCAGCCCGTCCCAGCCGAGCACACGCAACAGCCCTCCCCCCCGGCCGCCCACGAAAACGAGCCTACCGCCCAGGCCGACGAGGCCGCCACGGAACAAGTCGCCCCCGAGGAGGACCCCGGCCCACCGACACTGCCCAAGCTCGACCGTCTGCCCCGGCCCCAGGAGCCGCGGCTCATCGCCCTCATCAATCAAAAGGGCGGCGTCGGCAAAACAACCACCACCGTCAACCTCGGCGCCGCGCTCGCCGCGTCCGGGCTCCGCGTCCTGATGATCGACCTCGACCCCCAGGCCCACCTCACCCTCTCGCTGGGCATCGACCCCGAGACCGTCGAGCTCTCGATCTACGACCTGCTCACCGACCGCGACGTCACAGCCAGCGAAGTCGTCCGCATGGTCGAGAGCTCGCCCAACCTCGGGGTGCTCCCGGCCGAGACCAACCTCGCCGGTGTCGAGAGCGAGCTGGCCGAGATGGTCGCCACCGGCCTCGCGCAGACCATCCTCCGCAACAAGACCGCCGACCTCATCAAGCACTTCGACTACGTCCTGCTCGACTGCCCGCCCTCGCTGGGCCTGCTCACGATCAACGGCCTGACCGCGGCGAAGGAAATCATCGTCCCCATGCAGGCGCACTTCCTCGCGCTCCAAGGCATGGGCAAGCTCTTCGAAACCATCAACATGATCCGCCAAGGCATCAACCCGTCACTCACCGTCGCGGGCGTGGTCCTGTGCATGCACGAGGCGAACACCATCCTCGCGAGCGATGTCGTCGCCGACGTCGAGGGGTTCTTCGAGGAGGCGCGTGGCACGTCGCTGCCCTGGGCCAACGCGGAGGTCTACGACCCGCCGATCCGCCGCAACATCAAGCTCGCCGAGGCCCCGAGCTTCGGACAGTCCGTCCTGACCTACGCCAGCGAGAGCAACGGCGCCAAGGACTACGCCAAGCTCGCCCGCAGTGTCGCGAAGGCGGCGGTGTAAAAGGGACCGCCTCACGCAAAGACGCGGAAGAGTTGCAAAAATCTGTTTTGACGGGATAACGGGATGTTCAGGATCGACCGGACTTGATGGGTTCCGTTGAGCCCGCCAATCCCGTTATCCCGTCAAACAGTTTCCCGCTTTCTTTGCGTCTTCGCGTCTTTGCGTGAGGCACAAACTCAGTTCTCAGTACACCACTCGAACAGCGCTTTCCATTCGTGGTGTTGCAGCGCCACCAGGTCGGGCGAGTCGGGCTCGTGGCGGGCGTCGGCCCGGGCGACGCGGTCGACAAACTCGATCGCATCGTACTCCGCCATGTCCGAACCGGCCGCGGTCCCGCCCGCGAGGTCGATGTGGTTCATCGCGGGGTGCGCGCCCGCCTTGCGGTACCAGTACTTGGCGTTGTTGAAGTCGCCCTCGCGCCGGTGCATGATCGCGTGCCAGTAGCAGCCCGTGGGCCCGGGCAACGCCTGGCTGCAGTCGTGGCTCTTATCCAGCTCGTCCACGTACAGCCAGAGCCCCGCCTGCACCCCCAGGTGCGGCGCTAGCGCGGGGTGGTCGACCACCGACTGCACCAGCGACACCACCTCGGGCGGCGCCGGGTCCGTCGGCAGCAGCGACGACATCGCACGCGCCAAAGGCAGCGCCGCAAACACCGGCGAAATCACCGGGTCCAACTCTTCAGGCAAAATCAACGGCATCGAGACTCCCTCGCACTCACGATCAAACAGGACACACGCTATTGTAGGGCCACATCCCCGAATGCACACCGACCCCAACCCGGCCAACCCCATGCCCAAAGCCGACAACCTCACCTGGCACGAAGGCGACGTCTCACGCGACGACCGCAACACCCTCCTGGGCCAACGCGGCGCAACCCTCTGGTTCACCGGCATGTCCGGCAGCGGCAAGTCCACCGTCGCCGTCGCCCTCGAACAACACCTCCACCGCCAAGGCCGACTCTGCTACCGCCTCGACGGCGACAACATCCGCCACGGCCTGTGCAGCAACCTCGGCTTCACCCCCGAAGACCGCGACGAAAACATCCGACGCATCGGCGAAGTCGCCAAGCTCTTCGCCGACGCCGGCTGCATCACCCTCTGCTCCTTCGTCTCCCCCTACCGTGAAGCACGCGCCAAGGTCCGCGCGATCCACGAAGAGGCCGACCTCCCCTTCTACGAAGTCTTTGTCGACTGCCCGATCGATGTGCTCGAACAACGCGACCCCAAAGGCCTCTACCAAAAAGCACGGGCCGGCGAGATCACCAACATGACCGGCCTGAGCGACGCCCACCCGTTCGAAGCCCCCGACTCCCCCGAGCTCCACCTGCGCACCGACGAAAACACCATCGCGCAGAGCGTCGACCAACTTGCGGCCCTGCTCAAAGCCAACACGGTCGTGTAGCCCGGACAAGCGGTACACACCAAGCTCAATCGCTCGCAGCCAACAACCGTGTGGCCGTTGGTGCATCAGTGCCCACAGCGAGGCGCCGCGGTCCGCTGCGCCCGTTTGCATATTGCGCAGCGTGATCGCGGTGGGCCCGACCCGCTATCATCCCCTGCATGGTGTTTGACCTTCACATGCACTCGACCGCGTCGGATGGCACCGACGCGCCGGGGGACCTGGCTCGGCTTGCGAAAGACGCGGGGCTTGCCGGATTTGCGCTGACGGACCACGACACCACGGCCGGTCTCGACGCCGCGGCAAAGTCGGCCAAACGCCTGCGCATCAAGTTCGTGCCGGGCATCGAGCTCTCCGCCGACCCGGGATCGATCGCACGGCCGGAGGCGGGTGGGAGCGCGGGCGACAAGCCGAGCGTCGGCACGCTGCACATCCTCGGCTACCACATACGCCACGACGACCCGGGCCTCGCGGCCCTGGGCGAACAGCTCCGCGCCGCCCGCGCGACGCGCAATCCGGAAGTCGTTGAGAAGCTGCAGGCGCTCGGTGTCAAGATCGAATACGACGAGGTCCTCGCGGCCGCGGGTGTCCCCGAGAACGCACGACACGACGCGGACGCGATCGATGCGACGGGCATCATCGTCGGTCGGCCACACATCGCGCAGGTGCTGATCACCAAGGGCTATGTCAAGTCCGTGCACGAGGCGTTTGCGAAGTACATCGGCTTTGGCGGCGCGGCGCACACCCGCAAAGACCGCCTCACCGCGCAGCAGGCCATCGACGCGATCCACACCGCGGGCGGCGCGGCCGTGCTCGCCCACCCCGTCCAGCTCCGCCTGGCAGAAGACCTGCTCGAGCACGCGGTCGCCCGGCTGTCCGATCTCGGGCTCGACGGCATCGAGACCCGGCACAGCGACCACAGCCCGGCCGACACCGAGCAGTTCACCGATTACGCCGAGCGTTTCGGCCTGGTCACGACGGGCGGCAGCGACTACCACGGCTCACGCAAGCATGTCGCGCTGGGCTCGATCACCGTGCCAACCGACGAAACGCAGCGCCTCCTCGAAGCGGCGGCACGGCATCAATAAGCAAAGATGTCGCCTGCAAAACCCCGGGCACCACACAACCACAATCGACCCGCGGCGGGTGTGGGCTTGGCGCGATGCCGCGCCCACAAAAAAACTTGTAAACGTGAGAGATTTATGTTGGAGCGGTCCCGGGCCGACCCTACAATTCCGCGCATACCGCCGAGCTGGCTGGGCCGTTCGTGCCTACGGAGCATCGGTGGGGATCCGGGCCTTGGCCCGTGTCAGAGAACGCGCTCATGCTCCATCCCAATACGCGTGTCCAACTCATCAACGATGAGGTCGGTAGCGGTGTTGTTGCGACCACGATGATCCCCAAAGGCACCATCGTCTACTGCGAGGACCCGCTCGATATCGTCCTTGCCCCCGACCACCCGCTGATCCAGCACCCCAGCTTCGCCGCCACCATCGAGACCTACAGCTACCGCGACGCGACCGGGTCCTACGTCATCTGCTGGGACGGCGCGAAGTACATCAACCACGCCTGCAACCCCTCCACCCTGACCACGGGCTATGGCTTCGAGATCGCCATCCGCGACATCTACCCCGGCGAAGAGATCACCGACGACTACGCCATCTACAACTGCCCCGTCTTCGGCCCGCTCCGCTGCGGCGAACCCGACTGCCGTGGCGAGGTCCGGCCCGACGACTTCGACCGGCTCTGCGACACCTGGGACCGCCGCATCCGCGACGCCCTCCGCTTCTACACCCGGGTCGAGCAGCCCCTCGAACCCTACCTCCGCGAAGAAACACGCGCTACGCTCAGACACCACCTCCAGACCGGCAAAGACTACCGATCGATCACCCACGCCCGCCTGGTCGAGATCGACGACACCCCGCCCACCTGGCTCGTCGCGGGCGACCTCTAGAGCCGGCCACCGCGCTTCCCTCTCCCCTCCGGAGCCCACGCCGACTCGGCGTGGGCTTCTTTATCGGCCCGATACAACCGGAAAAATCCGCTCCGCCCACACTCTCGCTTAAGTCGGACCGGGCCTGCGTCGATGCATCCTCCAGCGTCTTACACACCGCGCCGGAGCTGCACCCATGTCCAACACCCCACCGCCCACCACACCCGCGACCGACGCCTCGGCCGCCGCCACCCCGACCCTCCCCCCCGAGCAGATCGTCGACAGCGCGATCCGTGAAATCAGCCACATCGCCACCCTCCCCGAGGTGACGATGAAGATCATCCAGCTCGTCGAAGACCCCGACTCGACCGCACAAGACCTCAACAAAGTCATCAGCAACGACCCCGCGCTGGGCGCCCGCATCCTCAAGGTCGTCAACTCCGCGTTCTACGGATTGCCGGGCCAGATCGGCTCGATCAACCGCGCGATCGTCCTGCTCGGGCTCAACGCGGTGAAGAACATCGCGATCGCCGCGTCTTTGGCCAAGCTCTTCCGTGGCGGCAAGATCGCCGAGAACTTCGACGCACGCGACCTCTGGACCAACGCCATCGCGTCCGCGACCGCGACCCGCCTGCTCGCCCAGAAGGTGTCGCTGGGTCTGCCCGACGAGGCGTTCCTGGCCGGGCTCATCCACGACCTGGGCATCATGGTCGAGGTGCAGGCCAAGCGCGCCCAGTTCGTGCAGGCCCTCGAGCTGACCCAGAGCGACCCGACCATTTCCCTGCGGCAGGCCGAGACCCGCTGCATCGGCGCGAACCACGAGCAGTTTGGCCAGGCGCTGTGCAAGCTCTGGAAGTTCCCCATCAACTTCCAGTACGTCACCGGCTTCCACCACCGGCCTAAGGAACTCGACGGCAACCACCGCGCGCTGACCGCGCTGGTCTACGTCGCCGACATGATCACCAAGGACCTGGGCATGGGCCTGACGCTGGGCACCGAACACGACTCGATCGAGCCCGCGCTGCTCGAAGAGCTCAAGCTCACCAACGCCATGATCGACGAGGTCCGCAACGCGCTGCCCGCCGCGATCGACGAGGCCAAGGGCATCTTCCAAAGCCCCGCCTAAACGGCCGCCCCCCAAGCAACACCCCGGCGAAGCCCACGGACCCTGTCCGTGGGCTTTCCGTTGGCATCCGCATCAGGGTGCAGAATTAGAGCGACTTGCAGGTTTGTTGGCCGCCTCCGGCTCCCCCTCGAAGGGGGAGGGAGCCAAGGCGATGCGCCAGTAACGACGCATATGGCTCACGCACCGCCGCCCGCGGACTGCGCGGCCTGGCTCAAGAGCACACTCACGCCGTTGTAGCCCGCGTGGACCAGCACCGCGCACCAGATCGAGCCCGTGCGTTCATACACCCAGCCGAACACGATGCCCAGCAGGATCAGGGGGACGACCATCGGCGCTGGCACCGAACCCAGGTGCACCACCCCAAAGAACGTCGCGGTGATGAGGATGGCGGTCCATCGACGGTGGTGGCCCAGGGTCGAGAGCAACGCCGTCTGCACCAGGCCTCGGAAGAAGAGCTCCTCGGTCAGCGGTGCGAGGACGACGGCGGAGATCGCCATCAAGAGCAGGACGATGGGCGAGTCGTTGTTGGCGAGCATCTCGAGGACGACGTGGCCGTGGTCCGGGGTGGTGTAGCCAAACAGCTCGGCGACGATGAGGGTGAAGACGCTTACCACCATCGCGGAGAGGAAGGCGACCGGCAACACGAGTGTGGCGATGCCGACGTCGCGCATCGGGTGGCGCGGCACGACCCCGCCCAGGCGGAGGTAGCCGCCGCGTTGCAGCCGCCAGAGCAGGTAGGCGATCCCCGGGCCGAACATCGCGACCGAGCCGAACAGCGAATAGGTCGCGACATCCTCCATAGCCATCTGCTCGACGGACTCGGCCTCGTGCATGGCCAGCCAAACGCCCCCGAGCAGGCCGGCGAAGACCATCCCCAAGGCGTAGAGCCCGAAGGCCGCGACCAGGTCGACCAGGCCCATGCCGACGTCGCGTTTGGGGCCGCGCTGCAGGGCCTTGGACGACAGGACCCCGCAGGCAAAGAGCAGGCCCACGAGCAGGCAGGTGAACCCGACCAAGACCCAGTCGCCGGCGGCTAGTTGTTGAATCGTCTCACTTTTCAAGTCGGTCCTCTGCGTGGCTGGCCCGACAACTTTAGCCGATCCTGGGCCACGGGATTGCCAATTCACGTTGATGCGGCTACTGTTACCGATTCGGGTTTTTTGTTCCGCCCATTGGGGAGTTCGATGACGCAGCTGACGGCATGGTCGCCATACTTTCATAGCAAAGCACGCATGCGCGGGCGGGCCCTGCAGCTCGAACGCAAGGTCCAGCGCCTGGAGCCCGAGGAGGGCGAGCTGCTGCGCGCCCAGGTCCAGGGCGACGAGCTGGTCACGGTCTCGCTCAAGAGCGACGGGCGGCAGGCGATCATCGAGTGCGACTCGGAACAGGCCGCGAAGGGCGAGTTCTGCGAGCACCTGTGGGCGACCCTGCTGCACCTGGTACACGAGCCCGAGGGGCTCGGGGCGCCGGTGTCGGAGATCGTGAAGCTCAAGCCCCAGCCGCCCAAGGCGCGTAAGCGTGAGGGCGCGCGTCGGCCGACGCGCTCGGCCGAGCCGATGTGGATGGGCCGGCTGGCGCTGCTGCGTCCGTCGGCGGCGGACGCGCAGGAAGAGGCGATGGGCGTGTTCCCGGTGCAGCGGCAGGTGTGCTACGTGCTGCTGCCCCGCGCGAGCGCCCGGCACAACGGGCTGGTGATCGAGCTGCGCCAACGCGTCGCGATCGCGTCGGGCTGGGGTAAGCCCAAGCCGTTCAAGATTTCGACCGAGACGGTCAAGGCGCTGACCGACCCGATCGACCGCGAGATCTGTGCGCTGCTGCTGGGGGCGACGTGGGTAACCGAACAGGAGGCCGCCGACGCGTACCTGCTGCCGCGTTCGCACGCGATGTACCGGGTCGCGCCGCACGCGCAGCGACGCCTGCTTCGGCAGATGATCGCGACAGGCCGGTGTGTCCTGGACGACGGCGACGCGCTGGGCAACACCGGCGGGGAGCTGGTCGGGCTCACGTGGGACGAGGGCGAGGCCGGCGAAACCGCGTGGACCCTGCACCTGCACGGCGTGTATGACGAGAAGAACCACGACGGCGAGCTGCCGGCCGACACCGTGATCGAAGACGGCGAGGCCGACGCAGACTCGTCGGTTGATTCGACGCTGGCAGAGATCGACGACGATGACGACGAGACGGACAACGACCCCACGCCGCGTGACTTGCTGATCGACATCCAGGCCCGCCGGGCCGGGCGTCGCATCGGCATCGAGGAGCCCGAGCTGGTGCTGGGCGGGCCCGACGGCCTGCTGGTCCACAAGGGCAAGGTCTCCGCGTTCGATGACCGCGAGGCCTGGCGTTGGGTCGCGCAGTTCCGCGACGAGCGCTTCACCGATGACGAGGTCGAACGGCCCGTGATGCGTGTGCCCGAGGCGGACGTCGAGCGGTTCCTCGATCGGCTGTACCTGCTGCCCCACCTGCCTGAGATCGATCTGCCCGACGGGCTTGGCCGAGCCGAGCAGACCGTGGAGCCCGTGCCGCACCTGGACCTGCACAGCCCGAACTCGACGCCGGCGCTGGAGCTTGCGCCGACGACCGCGAAGAACCACCTGGTCGCACGGCTGTGGTTTGGTTACGGCGAGCAGCGCGTGAGCCCTGTGCAGCCGGGCCGGTTTGTGCCCGTGCTGACCGATGCCGCAACCGCCGGCGACGCTGCCGCATCAGGTGAGGGCGAGACAGCCGACGCACCCGCCGACGCCGACCCCGTTGGCGCCGCCGACCCAGCCGATCCTGCCGCAAGCGGCGACGGCTCGGCACAGGCCGAGGAACACCCCGAGTTGGCTCAGGCCAACTCGAACACCGAGGCCGTCGCCCAGGCCCTGCCGGGGATGGATGAGGACGCCGACCCGGAGGAGGGGACGCGTCTGATCCGTCGCAACCGGCGGGCCGAGCGTCAGGCGATCCAGCGTTGCGCGTCTTTGGGGATGCGTCATATCGAGACCCCTTCGGGTGACACGATGCTGCTGCCGGTCCGGCTGATGCCCCCCGCCGTCGCGGACCTGATCAACGCGGGCTGGGTGATCGCCGCGGATCAGCAGGCCGTCCGCACCGCGGGCCCGCCGTCGCTGTCGATCACGTCGGGCATCGACTGGTTCGAGCTGCGTGGCAACGTGAAGTTCACCGGGGAAGACGGCAGCGAACACGAGGTCGCTCTGCCCGACATCCTTGCCGCCGCCCGCGCCGGTCGACACATGGTCACCCTCGGCGACGGCAGCCAGGGGCTCCTGCCCCAGCAGTGGCTCGAAGAGCACGGCCTGCTCACCGCGATGGGCCAGCTCAACGGCGACCACCTCCGCTTCCGCTCGTCCCAGGCCGCCATGCTCGACGCCCTGCTGGGTGAACGCGACCTGGTCAGCATCGACGAAACCTTCCAGCGCGTGCGTAACCAGATCCGCTCGTTCGAAGGCGTCCAGCCCATCGACCCGTCCAACCACTTCGACGGCCAGCTCCGCTCCTACCAAAAACGCGGGCTGGGCTGGCTCGGGTTCCTCCGGCGCTTCGGCATGGGCGGCATCCTCGCCGACGACATGGGCCTGGGTAAGACGATCCAGGTCCTCGCGATGCTCCAGGGCCGCAAGCTCGCGCTGCCTGAGTACACCGACGAGTGGGTCGGCCGCCCCGTCGAGGGCGACCCCGACACGAAGGACGGCGAGCCGACTCGGCCGCGCCTGATCAACATCATCGTCGTGCCCCGCAGCGTGATCTTTAACTGGATCGACGAGGCGCGCAAGTTCACCCCCGAGCTCAAGGTCCTTGCCTACACCGGGCCCGACCGTGAGCAGTACCGCGACCGCTTCGAGGACTACGACCTGATCGTGACGTCGTTCGGGCTGATGCGTCGCGACATCGACTTCCTGAGCACGATCGACTTTGACTATGCGGTGCTCGACGAGGCGCAGGCGATCAAGAACCCGCAGAGCCAATCCGCCAAGGCGGCGCGTCTGCTCAAGGCGCGTCACCGCCTCGCGTTGACCGGTACGCCGATCGAAAACCATTTGGGTGACCTGTGGTCGATCTTCGAGTACCTGAACCCGGGGATGCTGGGGTCGAGTGCGAAGTTCGCCGAGCTGATCCGCGGCGCGACGGGCAGCGCGGGCCGACGGGGCCAGGCGGGCCCGGCCGCGAAGACGGGGGGCGTGGTGTCGATGCCCGGGGCGTTGCCGCCCGAGGGGCTCCAGGCCGAGCAGGCCGCGAACGCGGCCGCCGAGCGTGCCGAGGCCGCCGGCGAGAAGAAGGGCGACGACGGCCAGCCCAGCCGAGACGCGCTGGTGCAGGTCGCGAGCGCGATCCGGCCGTTCATCCTCCGCCGGACCAAGCAGCAGGTGCTCACCGACCTGCCCGCGAAGACCGAGCAGACGATCATCTGCGAGATGGAGCCCGCGCAGCGCAAGGTGTACGACGAGCTTCGCAAGTACTTCCGCGGCAACCTGCTTCGGCAGCTCGATGCCCCGGACAACAAGAGCAAGTCGTCGCGCAACGGCGCGGCGGGCGGCGGGGGCAAGGGCCTTGGCCGGGCCGCGTTCATGGTGCTCGAAGCGCTGCTGCGGCTCCGGCAGGCGGCGTGCCACCCCGCGCTCATCGACAAGACCGCGGCCGCGATGCAGTTCGACACGCTCAACGCCCCCAGCGCCAAGCTCGACGAGCTCGAACAACGCCTCGACGAGATCATCGACGAAGGCAGCAAGGCGCTCGTCTTCAGCCAGTTCACCTCCATGCTCGGCCTCATCCGCAAACGCCTGGACGAACGCGGCATCAAGTACGCCTACCTCGACGGCCAAACACGCAACCGCGCCGACGTCGTCAAGCGTTTCCAGACCGACCCCGACCTGCCCGTGTTCCTGATCTCACTCAAGGCCGGCGGCGTCGGGCTCAACCTGACCTCGGCCGAGTACGTGTTCATCATGGACCCGTGGTGGAACCCCGCGGTCGAGGCCCAGGCGATCGACCGGACCCACCGCATCGGCCAGACCAAGCCGGTGTTCGCGTATCGGATGATCTGCGAGGACACGGTCGAGCAGCGCATCCTCGAGCTGCAGGGCCGCAAGCGCGACCTGGCCGAGGCCATCGTCGGCGGCGAAGAAAACATCATCGCCAACCTGACACGCGACGACCTCGAGCGGTTGTTGAGTTAGCGCGGTGTAGGAAACATCAAGTCTGACGTCACCCGGCCTGGTCGCTTAAGCGACCAGGCCAAAGGGTTGTTGCCAGCGCGTATCGCGTAGGGTGGGTAGGTTCAGTCTGCGCAGAACTTGGCGAAGAGTTTGGGGTAACGGGATTTCATCTCGTCGTCGTCGTCGAAGTCCCAGTCTTCGCCCAGTTCGGGGTAGGCCCGTTTGGTGATGGGGAGGTCTTCGCCGGTGGCCGACTGGTAGGCGTCGTAGGCGGCGGCGAGGATGTCTTCGCCGTCGGTCGCGTCTTCCTCCAGGTCTTCGAGCTCGGCCAGGGAGTCGGGGTCGGCGAGGGCTTTTTCAAACACCGCCTGGCCCTGGCCGATGAGCCAGGCGCGGAAGTAGTCGAAGCTGTCGTCGGAGCAGCCGCCGTTGATGAGGTAGGCCGCGCCCCAGAGCGGCCAGCCGTAGGACGCGGCATGTAGCTCGGAGAAGTGCCGGTCGAAGGCGAGGATATCTTCGGGCGAGCCATCGGCGAGCGCGGACTGCAAGAGCTCGGCCTGTTCGTACGGGTCGCCGTCACACTCACTCTTCGCGTCTTCGATCATCTTCCAGAAGGCATTGCGGTCCATCATCGGGCTCCTGCGCAGGGGTGAGAAGGGAGA
Organism: Phycisphaerales bacterium JB063; assembly: GCA_044439905.1. Lineage (GTDB taxonomy): Bacteria > Planctomycetota > Phycisphaerae > Phycisphaerales > Phycisphaeraceae > JAHQVV01. Next base: position 29,460 of record JBITAC010000049.1, read on the forward strand.
AGCGTGACCCGGCCCGGTGGGCGTTTGCGGATGATAGGTCGGCGGGGACATTCGCGTTGCGCAAACAATGTGTGAACCCGGGGCAGGGCTTGGACATGCGGGTTCAGAGCATGGGATGGGCCTGGGCTGGGTCGGCGTTTACCGGTCGGGGGCCGCGTCGGGCGTTGACGGGTCGGCGGGCTCGGGCTCAAGGGCGATGATGAGGGTGGGCTGGGCGTCGATGAAGGCGTCGAGTTCGTCCTGGGTGAGGACTTCGATGTGGCCGTCGAGGAAGATCGCGGTGATTTTGGGCGGGCTGCTGTGGGCCGGGCCGTGTGCGAGGATGAAGTCGTGGGGGTGGGCGACGGCGCGGTCGCTCAGGCCTGCGGTGGGGTAGAAGCGGTAGCTGCCGCAGGTGTACCAGTCGCCGGGCGGGGTCGGGGTGGGTGTGAGCGGGTCGGCTGGGGCGCTGGAATCGAAGGGGCTCTGGAAGACGTGGCGGTCCTCGTCGGGGTCGAGGTAGTCGATGTCCGAGTCGATGAGGACGGCGGCGTGGCTGGGGAGGGTGTCGTGGTCGCTGGCGTAGGCGAGGACGGCGGCGTGGATGGCGCGGAGGTTGGCGAGCTCGCGCTGGGCCTTGGCGCCGCGGATGCGGTCGAAGGCGGGCATCGCGATGATGTAGAGCACAAAGCCCACGAGCAGCGCGACCAGGAGCCAGAACGTGACCTTGGGTGCGGCGGCCGCGAGTTTGTGTTTGTGCATCTCAGACGGATGGGGCAAGACTTTTCTCCAGAAACCGACACCCGTACCTCACGCTCGCCACGCTCCACCGCGGCGCGATACGTCCCGATTCCCCCTGTTTCTGGCCCACGCTCCCCCTACCCGGTTGCCCGAGCCCCTACTACCCTACCTCAAAAAACCTAGTGGGGCACTTCTTTAACCGCATTTCGGTTCCAGGCCGGCACACGGATGGTCACCGGCACGCCCTCCTTGATGATGCGGCACTGGCAGGAGAGCCGGCTGGTCATGTCGTTGCCCGGTGCCTCCTCGACGCGGTCGAGCTCGTCGTCCTCGGGCTCGTCGAAAGCGTCTTCGCCGTCGTCGACGTGGATGTGGCAGGTCGAGCAGGCGACGACACCGCCGCAGGAGTGTTCGATATTGATGCCGTTGGCGAGCGCCAGTTCGAGGATGGACTCGCCGACCGCGCCGTTGAGCTGGACGGACTTCTGGGTTTGGCCCAGGGACTCGGGGTCTTCCATCTCGATCGTGACGGGCACGGTGCGTGGGCCAAGCGGCGTGTCGGACGCCTTCATATGCATAGCATTCGCTCCAAAAAACGATGAACGGGGCATTCTAGCAGGTTGAAGTGGACAGAGAAGCCCACGCCTGGGGGGCGTGGGCTTCGGGGGTGTGGGTGTTGTGAGTCCGTGCTACTTCACGGTCGCGAGGTAGGCGGCGAGGAGGTCGCGGCAGTTGGCGATATCGTCTTTGTGGATCATCTCGGTGACGGTGTGGATGTAGCGGGTGGGGCAGCTCAGTGTGATGGCCTTGCAGCCGCCGGCGTTGCGTTGCATCCCGCCGGTGTCGGTGCCGCCGGCCGCGAGGATGGAGCGTTGGTACTTGATCTTGTTTTTCTTGGCGGTGGCTTCGAAGGCCTCGACCAGGTCGTAGTCCCCGATGGCCGAGCCGTCCATGACGGTGATCGCCGCGCCGTCGCCGAGCCGGGTGCACGCGTCCTGCGCCGGCACGCCGGGCGTATCGACCGCGAGGGTGACGTCGATCCCGATGCCGATGTCGGGCTTCACGGTGTAGGCCGACGCGACCGCGCCGCGTAGCCCGACCTCTTCCTGCACCGTGAAGACGCAGTGGACCTCGCAGTCGTGGTGCTTGAGCTTGCGGCAGGCCTCGATCGCGATCCAGCACGCGGCGCGGTCGTCCATGGCCTGGCTCACCATGTGGTCGCCGACGTAATAGACCGGCGCGTTGATGACGACCATGTCGCCGATCTTCGTCTTCTTCTTGACCTCTTCGGCATCCAGCCCCGTATCGACGATGAACTCGCGGACGGTGGGCACCTTCTTGCGGTCCTCGGGCGACGCGACGTGGATCGGCTTACCGCCGGGGTTCATGATGCCCGTGATGTCTTTCTTCGGGTCGTTGGGGTCGGGGCAGATCGTCACCGCGCGGGCGAAGAGGTTGCGCGTGTCGAACCCGCCGACGGGGTTGAGGTAGAGGAACCCCTTGTCATCGATGTACGACACCAGGAAGCCGATCTGGTCCATGTGCGCCGCGAGCATGACCTTCGTCGGCGACTTTTTCGCCTTGCCCGACTTGGGCGAAGCCTTCTTCACCGCAATCACCGAGCCCAGCGGATCGACCGTCACCGAGTCGAAGATGCCCTCGATCTCGTTCATGATGAGCTTGCGGACGCGATGCTCTCGGCCCGGGACGCCTGGGGTCGTGGTCAGTTTTTCAAGCAGTTTGAGGGTGGCCAAGGGCGGGCTCCGTGTTCGTTGGTGTGGGTTTTAGACTTTTGTTTTGGGTGCGGAGTTTATCCCGCGGCACTGGCTGCGCCAACGGCGCGGGCGTGGGAGATTGTCGCGCGGCCGTGGGGTTGTCGGTGTGCGGACTAGTACGACCGCGAGACCTTCTCGATCGCGGACGCGAGGTCGGTGTCTTTCTGCGTCACCTTGTCGCCGGCGTCGTGCGTGCACAGCTCGACCCGGACCGTGCTGTAGACATTGAACAGCTCGGGGTGGTGGTTGCGTTGCTCGGCCTCGAACCCGATGCGGACGAGGAACGCCATCGCCTCGCGGAAGCTGTCGAGTTTGTACTGCTTGTGCAGCTTGTCGCCGGCGCGTGTCCAGCCGGGCAGGTCGGCCAGGGCGTTGGCGATCTGGTCGTCGGTGAGTGGGGTGGGCATGGTTGCTCGCAAGGTGAGTGGAGGGGGGAAGGGCCTGGGCGGATCAGACCACCGGCCCGGGCTCGAGGATCGCTGCGGTGATCGACGCGCCGAGCCCGGCGCACACGAGGTTGAGGTTGACGTTGGCGGCGAGCTGCCGTTCGGCCTCGCCGACCGCGGCGATCACCCCCAGCCACGGGGCCAGCGCCAGCTCGGACTGGGCCGGGGCCTCGGGGTCGCACGTCGGGGCGAGCTGGGCCATGCGGCGTCTTGCGAAGTTCGCGATCATCGACCCCATCAGCGCGGCGGCGCGGCGGTTGGCGGCCAGCTTCGAGGCGTTCTTGTGGTCGCCGACCCAACGCTTGGCAAACCCGTCGACCCGCTCCGCGATCGAAGCGCCAAGCTGCGCCTCGGGACGCCCGCCCTGCGACATCCGGTGGATCGGTGAGAGGACCGACTGCCCCCATTCTGCCAGGTCGTAACGCACCGCGAGCGACGCCCGGCCGATGCTGCCTTGCGCAAATCCGATCACCCACTTACGCAGCTTCTCCTCCATCGGCCCCGTGCCGTCGCCGGCCGTGTCCCCCTCGCCGCCTCGCGTGTGGCGGTCCAGCCAACGCCCGACCTCCTCATCGCTCAAAGGCACAAAGGGCACACGCTGGCTCCGGCTGCGGATCGTCGGCAACAGCTCGTCCTCACGCGAGGTCACCAGGATGATGTACGTCTGCTCGGGCGGCTCTTCGAGTGTCTTCAGGATCGCGTTCTGCCCCACGCCGTCGAGCAGCTCGGCCTCGTCGACGATGAACACCTTGCCGTGCCCGAGCTTGGGCGCGAGGTACGCCGGCCCGATCAGCTTGGACCGGATGATGCTGATGGGGATGTTGCTCTGCTTGGAAGCGCGGACGCTGGCGTTCTCATCGAACAGCGCGAGTTCCTTGGCGATCAGGTGCAGGTCGGGGTGGGGCGAAGACAGCACCGCGGCGGGGTCGTCGGGGTCGCCCGCGTCGCGCTGGGCGAGGTCGTCGAGGTTCTTGAGCAGCCGGCACGACGCGCACTGGTCGCACGCGGCGGTGTTGCCCATCAGGTCCGTGGCGGGGGTGTGGCAGAGCAGACGCTTGGCGAGCGCCCCGGCCGTGGTAAACTTCCCGACGCCGGCGGGCCCGTGGAAGATCTGCGCATGATGGACCCGCCCGGTCGCGAGCTGCGACTCGAGGAGCGACTTAGCGCGTTGCTGGCCGATGATGCGTTGCACGGGCTACGATTGTAGTACAAGACCGCCCCCCACCGACCGCGAGGAGACGACGATGAGAGACGACCTGAAGCCCTGGCTCGCGCTGCCCGCGCTCGTGCTCGCGATCGGCGTGGGCTGCGACAACAAGCAGGCCGCCTCGACGGACGCCGGCCGCGCCGGGCCCGACACCGCCCAACACGAATCCGCCGGCGAAACCACCGCCCCGGCCGACGACCCCGCACGCCCCACCACGGGCGACCCACGCCCCGCCGACCCCACGCCCCTCGTCGGCGGCGACCATCCCACCCAGCCGCCCACGCCGACGATCGACCCGCAAGCCCAGGCCGACGCGCCGATGCCGATCGCCCACACCCCGGCCCGTACGCTGGACCGTAGCCCCTTCCCCGAGGAAGGCGAAGACTTCCGCGGCCCCATCGCCGCGCCGCGCCTGAGCGACCAGGACCCGTTCCAGAACGTCGTCGACCCCGAAGACATCCCCGACGTCGTCCCGTGGGAAGAGGCCGGCCAATACCTCGGCTACGAGATCACCGTCGAAGGCCGGATCGTCGACATCGGCCAGACACGCAACGCCGACATCTTCTTCCTCAACTTCCACGTCCAATGGCAGGGCAAGTTTTACATGGTCATCTTCGACGACCTGGCAGACACCCTGGACCAAAGCGTCGAGGAAACGTTCAAGGGCAAGTTGGTTCAGGTGCAGGGCCTGGTCGAGGACCACCGCGGTCGGCCGCAGATCCGCATCCTCTCGATGGACCAGGTGACGTTCGTCGAAGTGCCCGACGCCCAGCCCGAGTAGGCCACGGCTCGCAGCGACACCCAACTGCTATCATCGGACACCATGTCGCAGGACAAGGACCCCTACAACGCGCGGATCGTCGAGCGTCGGCTGCTCCACGCGTCGCTGGCCATCTTCCGCATCGCGTACGAGGACGTGCTGGTCCCCGACTTTGAGCCGGGCCAGTTCACCAACCTCGGCCTCATCGCCCCGCCAAAGCCCCAGCCCGCGGGCGAAGCCGGCGAAGTCGAAGGCCCCCAGGCCCGACGGCGGCGCGCCGGCCGGGTCCGCCTCACACGCCGGGCGTACTCGATCTGCTCACCGCCCAAGGAAAAACGCTGGCTCGAGTTCTACATCGTCGCGGTCGACGAGGGCGCGCTGACCCCCCGCGTCTTCGACCTCGACGTCGGCGACCGCCTGTTCATGGACCCCAAAATCAAAGGACGCTTCACACTCGAAGGCGTCCCGGAAGGCAAAGACCTCGTCACCGTCGCCACCGGCACGGGCATCGCCCCCTTCCTCTCCATGTACCAGCAGTACAAAGACGACCACCGCTGGGAACGTTTCGTCTTCATCCACGGCGTACGGCTGGCCCGAGACCTCGGCTACCACGACACACTGCTGCAGATCGCCAAGGACGACCCGCGCGTCCACTACCTGCCCATCGTCAGCCGGGAGACCGACAGCACCTGGGCGGGGTTGCGCGGCCGAGTCACGAGCATCTTCCAGGCCGACCAGTACGAACAACTCGTCGGCGCCCCGCTCAGCCCCGAGCAGTGCCACATCTTCCTGTGCGGCAACCCCGCGATGATCGACCAGCTCGAGGAAGAACTCACCGCCAAAGCCGGCCCGGGCTTCATCGCCCAATCCCCCCGCGTCACCGACGGGAACCTGCACTTCGAGCGGTACTGGTAGGGACTGCAAGTGGCCCAGTGGTCTAGTGATCGAGTGGCCAAGGCAATCTTTCACTAGACCGCATGATCACTTGACCACTCGACCCCATCCCCTGTCATCTTTACAAACTCGCAAAAACATGAAATACCCCTTGGCCTTCGCCGATTAACTCCCTACAGTTGTCCCACCGGACCTGACTCTTGTGACCCGTGCAGAGGGGAAGTGTTTTGACTGGAATGTTCTTGCTGGATGCCGTGCTCTGGACGGTCGGGCTGACCCTTGTGTTTGAGCTGGTGACGGTGCTGTTTCGCTTCGGGTTCAAGCTCGAGGCGACGCGCGACACCCAGGCCCTGGCCCGCTGGACACGTGGGATCCGCATCCATCACGGCTACTGGGGCGTGCCCCTCGCCATCATCGGCGCAGGCCTCCTGCTCACCCCGGCCGCGCCGGGCGTCGGCGTCGCGTTCTGGATGCTTGTCCTCGGGCTCGCGCTCATCAAAAGCGACCTCATCCACCACTTCCTCGTCCTCTGGCCCATCACCGGCAGCCACGACTTCCACCTCCGCTACCCCGGCCACGCCCGCCGCACGCAACGCGACCCCTACGTCCCCGACCCCATCCCCGTCCCGGCCCACGGCACGCGGTAGAGTCGTTCCAAGCCCATTTTTAACGGGATAACGGCATTTTCGCGATTCTCGGAATCGCAATAAGCAGGATCCCGTTGATCCCGACCATCCCGTTATCCCGTCAACGCCTAACGCACCCAACGCAAGTTTTTCCTTGATTCCACGCCGAGTTATCGGATAATGGAAGGGTGTCAATCTGGGTGGACTTGATGACGTGCAGCCGACTTGGCCCGCATCAACGTTCCACGCAGTGGGCTTCAGATTCACTTCTCAGCCGGCCTGGTCGGGTCGGCCGCTGTCCCTCGGAGGGGGCGCCCCATAGCGAAAGGGCCCACCTGTGGTTAGCAAGGCAGATTCGTGTCGTGTGGAACTCGCGTACACACTGGGCGGCGACGACCGCATCGAGGGGCTGTGCCCGTACTGGACCCGCGCCGCCCAGCAACGCATGGGCGTCCGGCTCGACGAGGACTGCGTGCTGGGCCGGCCGCTCTGGGACTTTATCAACGGCGGCGCAACCCTCCGCCTCTACGACGCCCTGGTCTGGCACGTCCGCGCCACCGGCCGACGCGCCACTTTCCGCTACCGGGGCGACTGCCCCGGCGCGATCCGCTACATGCGCATGACACTCACCCCCGGCCCGGGGCAACGCGTCCAGCTCCGCAGCGAACTGCTCCACGACCAACCCACCCAACGCGCTATCTACTTCGCCCACGTCGGCTACCGCCGATGCCCCGAGCTGATGCAGTGCTCCCTGTGCCACAAGCTCGAAGCCAACGGCCGATGGTACACCCTCAGCGAAGTACTCGAACACACCACGCTGATCGACACCCTCTTCCCCACCGAGGTCGGCGACACCGTCTGCGACTCGTGCCGAACGAAGCTGGAGTTGCAGCTTGGGGTGATGTTGTAGGTCTTGAACCACAGAGACGCCCAAGTCACGAAGCAAAGCAACAAGGCAAGCCACAGATTCCACAGATCAGAAAACAAATCGAAATTCTGATCTGTGTTGATCTGTGTTGATCTGTGTCAATCTGTGGCTACTTCGCTCAATGCAGAAACAGCCGAAGCCCCGACAGCGCCATCACCATGCCGTGGTCGTTCGCGGCGGCGGTGACCAGGTCGTCGCGGGCGGAGCCGCCGGCGTGGACGACGTACTTCACGCCGCTGCGTTTCGCCCGGTCGAGGTTGTCGCGGAAGGGGATGAAGGCATCGCTCGACAGCGCGAGCGCGCCGAAGGAGGCGCACCACTGGGCCGCCTCCTCGCGGGTGATCGGGTCGGGCCTCTCGGTGAGCACGGCGTGCAGCTCGCTCAGCTCCGTCTCGTCCAGCTCGTGGTAGCGGGTGAACTGGTCGAGCGCGTTGACCTTCTCGGGCCGGCCCGTGCCGGGCTTGAACAGGTCGATGAACGCGAGCGATTTGGGGTGCTGCTTGAGCAGGAAGCGGTCGGCCTTGTCGCACGCGAGGCGGGTGCACGCGATGCGCGATTGCTGGCCCGCGCCGATGCCCACGGCCTGTCCGCCCAGCGCGACGCCGATGGAGTTGCTCTGGGTGTGTTTGATCGCCGCCGTCGCCACGAGCAACGCCTCGACCGCGTCGGCCGGGAGTGTCTGGTTCTCGGTGACGATGTTCTCGAGCAGTGCCGTGTCGATCACGCAGTCGTTGAACGTCTGTTCGAGCGTCAGGCCAAAGCACGTGCGCGACTCGGTCTCCCCCGCGCCGCCGGGCAGGGCCTTGGGCGAGTAGGCCGGGTCGATCTGGAGCATGACGTACTTGCCGCCTTTTTTCGCGGCGAGGAGCTGGCGGGCCTCGTCGTCGTAGCCCGGCGCGATGATGCCGTCGGACACCTCGGGCTTGATGAGCTTGGCCAGCGAGACGTCGACCACTTCACTCACCGCGATGAAGTCGCCAAACGACGCGACGCGGTCGGACGACCGGGCCCGGGCGTAGGCCGCGGCGATGGGGGAGTAGTCGTGGTCGCTGGGCGCGGGGTAGAAGTGGGCTTTGCAGAAGTCGGTGCCGAGCGTGTCGCCTTCGCCAAACACCGCGGCGCCGGCGGGTGAGACGTGCTTGAACGACGCGGCGGCGGCCTTGCCCGTCGCCTGCTTGAGGTCGCGGACCAGCTCCCAGGCGCGGAGCCCATCGAGCGCGTTGATGTAGCTGGGCGTGCCGTTGACGACCGCGAGCGGGCAGTCGGTTTGGCCGGTGAAGTGGATTGCGGCGTGGGGCTGGTTGGGGTTGCAGCCGTACTTGAGCTTGATCGTGTGTGACATGCGCGGCATGGTAACGGATGACGCGCGTGCCATCTGGCGGCGAAGCCACGCCGGGCGGGCGCGGGGTGTGCAGGGCGTGTGGGCTTGGTGATGACGGCGGTATCGCGACGAGCTATGGGCGCGTCGAGGCGAGCCACTTTTTGAGGCCCGCGGCGGTCAGGCAGTTGATGACATCTTCCTTCGTGGCGCCGGCCCGTCTGGCGGTGAGTACGCCGTAGGGAAGCTGGTGGGTGTCGCCTTCGCCGTGAGCGTCGGTGTTGATGGCGAGCTTGCAGCCGGCGGCGAGCGCGGCGCGGGCGTGGGTGTCGCGCAGGTCCAGCCGCCAGTGGTTGGCGTTGATCTCCATCGCGATGCCGCGGTCGGCCCCGGCCTTGACCAGGGCGTCGATGTCCGGGCTGAGCCCTTCGCGCTTGAGCACGAGCCGACCCGTCGGGTGGCCCATGATCGTGACGTAGGGGTTCTCGACCGCCTTGAGCAGCCGGGCCGTCGCCTTCCTGGGCTCTTGCGACAGCGCCGCGTGGGGCGAGGCGACGACGACATCCAGCTCCGCCAGCAGCTCGTCGGGGTAGTCGAGCGACCCGTCGGGGAGGATGTCCACCTCGCTGCCGGCGAGGACGGTGATCGTGCCTTTGAGCTGCTTCGCCACAGACCGCACCGCTTCGATGTGTTTCACGAGGCGGTCGTTGTCGAGCCCGTTGGCCTGGTACTGGCTCTTGGAGTGGTCGGTGATGGCGACGGTGTGGAACCCGCGGTCCGCGAAGGCGCGGGCGTTTTCTTCGATCGACCACACGCCGTCGCTCGCGGTGGTGTGGGTGTGCAGGTCGGCCTGGATGTCTTCAAGCTCGATCAGCTTGGGCAGCTCGTCCTTTTCCGATAGCGCGATCTCGCCACGGTCTTCGCGCAGCTCCGGCGCGATCCACGCGAGGTGGAGCGCCTTGTAGATGTCGGCCTCCGTCTTCGTCGCGATGTGTTGGGTCTTGTCTTGCTTGTCCGCCAGCGCGTACTCGTTGAGTGTGTAGCCCATCGACAGGGCGCGTTCACGTAGCTTGACGTTGTGTTCTTTACTGCCGGTGAAGTACATCAGTGCCGCGCCGTAGTGCTTGGGCTCGACGACACGCAGGTCGATCTGGATCGCGCCGGTGTCGTCGCTCGTACGGACGGAGGATTTCGTGTCGCCGTGGCCGAGTACCTCGTCGACGATGTCCATGCCGATGAACGCATCCATCAGGGCGTGGTGCCGCTCCGGCTCGGCGCCGGCCAGGATGTCGATGTCGCCGATCGTTTCTTTGCCGCGGCGCAGCGAGCCCGCATAGTCGATCAGCGCCACGCCGCACTCGGACTTGAGCCACTCGATCACGCGCAACGCCAACGGCAGCGCCCGCCCCAGGTGCGTCCGCCCGCCTTGCCTGGCCATAAACGCGATACCCTTGCTCAGGTTCTCCAGCTTCTTCTTGCCCATCCCCTTGAGCTCGGCCAACGACCCGTCGGCGATCCCCTTCTCCAGGTCCGCGATCGTCTCGACCCCCGCCTCACGCCAGAGCTGCGCAACACCCTTGGGCCCGAGCCCCGGGATCTCGAGCAGGTCCAACAACCCGGCCGGGATGTCTTCGAGCATCTGCCGGTGCTCCTCGATCTTCCCCGTCGACACAAACTCCGCGATCTTCTCGGCCAGGCCTTTCCCCACGCCCTCGATCGACGTCAGTTCGCCCGGCTCGACCGCCGAGACGTCCCGCGTCAGCTCCTTCATCACCCGCGCCGCCTTCTGGTAGGCGTTGGTCTTAAAGCGGTTGCCATCGACGATCTGGTTCACATCCGCCATCTGCTGGAAGATCGCGGCGAGCGTGCTGTTGGTGCTGGGCATGGGGTGGATTCTAGCGTGACATTCGGCCTGGCTGCTTAAGCATCCGGGCGTTAGAAAGCCCTACAATACCCGGCTCGACCCACCCTCCCGCCCCGGCAGCCCCGCCCCGGAACAAGACCATGGCCCCCACCGAAGTCGCTTTCAACGAGTCGCACGGACAGTTCGCCACCGAACGCCAACGCTCGGTCCTCGACCCCACCGACCTCTTCCTCAACCGCCACATCGGCCCGACCGACGACGAACTCGAAGACATGGCCAAGGCCTGCGGGTTCGACTCCGTCGCCAAGCTGATTGATGCGACCGTGCCCAACGCGATCCGCATGCAGACGCCGCTCGAGCTGGGCACGCCGCAGGGCGAGTACGACATGCTCACCCGCCTCAAGGACATGAGCCGGAAGAACACGGTGTTCAAGTCGTTCATCGGCATGGGCTACCACGGGACGATCACCCCGCCGGTGATCCTGCGTAAGGTGCTTGAGAACCCGCGCTGGTACACGCCCTACACCCCGTACCAGGCGGAGATCTCGCAGGGCCGGCTTGAAGCGCTCATCAACTTCCAGACGATGGTGACGGACCTCACAGGCCTGCCGCTGGCGGGCGCGTCGCTACTGGACGAAGGCACGGCCGCGGCGGAGGCAGTGGCGATGTGCCACGGGATCGCGCGGGGCAAACGCAACGTGTTCCTCGTGGCCGAGGACTGCCACCCGCAGACGATCGCGGTCGCGCAGACCCGGGCCGACTCGATGGGGATCGACCTGCGCATCGCGCGCGGCGGCGACTTCGAGCTGGACGAACAGGTCTGCGGCGTGCTCGTGCAGTACCCCAACACCTGGGGCGAGATCAAGGACTACGACGCGCTGACGGCGCAGGTGCACGACGCGGGCGCGTTGCTCGTGGTCGCGACCGACCTCATGGCGCTCACGCTGCTGCGCAGCCCCGGCGAGTTTGCCTCGGGCGGCGCGGATATCGCCATCGGCAACTCACAGCGTTTCGGCGTGCCCATGGGCTACGGCGGGCCTCACGCCGCATTCCTCGCCACCAAGGAGGCCTACGCCCGCAAGATGCCCGGCCGAATCATCGGCGTCTCCAAAGACGTCCACGGCAACCACGCCTTCCGCATGGCCCTCCAGACCCGCGAGCAGCACATCCGACGCGACAAGGCCACCAGCAACATCTGCACCGCGCAGGTCCTGCTCGCCATCATCGCCGGGTTCTACGCCGTGTACCACGGCCCGCAAGGCCTCACCTCCATCGCCACCCGCATCCACGCGATGACCACCGCGCTGGCCAACGGCCTCACCCGCCTGGGCCGGACCGTCAAGACCCAGCACTACTTCGACACCCTCGTCGTCGAAGTCAGCGACGCCGACGCCATCCACGCCCTGGCCAGCAAGTTTGAGATCAACCTCCGACGCATCAGCCCGAGCCACGTCGGCATCGCCCTCGACGAGACGACCACCCGCGAGGACCTGCACGCGCTGCTCACCGTCTTCAACCGAGGCGTCGGCGTCGACGCCGACCTCGACGAGCTGGTCGGCGAAGAAGGCACGCTGCTCGACGACCTGGGCGCGCACCGCCGAACCAGCGACTTCCTCACCCACAGCGTGTTCAACTCCCACCACAGCGAGTCCGAGCTGCTCCGCTATGCCGTGAAGCTCTGCAGCAAGGACATCTCCCTGGCCGACTCGATGATCCCGCTGGGCTCGTGCACGATGAAGCTCAACGCCGCCAGCGAGATGATCCCGATCACCTGGCCCGAGTTCGCCAACCTCCACCCCTTCGTCCCCGCCGACCAGGCCCTGGGCTACAAGCTGATGTTCATGGAGCTCGAGCACTGGCTCAGCGAGATCACCGGCTTCGACGCCTGCTCGCTCCAGCCCAACGCCGGGTCGCAGGGCGAGTACGCCGGGCTCATGCTCATCCGCAAGTTCCACGAGGCGGCAGGCGACACCCAACGCAACATCTGCTTGATCCCCGTCAGCGCGCACGGCACCAACCCCGCCTCCGCCGTCATCGCCGGCATGAAGGTCGTCCCCGTCAACTGCAAAGACAACGGCGACATCGACCTCGACCACCTCCGCTCGCAAGCCGAAGCGCACCAGGACAAGCTCGCCGCGCTCATGGTCACCTACCCCTCGACCCACGGCGTGTTCGAGACCGAAATCAAAACCATCTGCGACATCACCCACGCCTTTGGCGGCAAGGTCTACATGGACGGCGCGAACATGAACGCGCAGGTCGGGCTCACCAGCCCCGGCTCGATCGGCGCCGACGTCTGCCACCTCAACCTCCACAAGACCTTCTGCATCCCCCACGGCGGCGGCGGCCCGGGCATGGGCCCCATCTGCTGCACCAACGAACTCGCACCCTACCTCCCGGGCCACCCCATGGACGCCAACTGCGGCGGACGCGACCCCTTTGGCACCGTCTCCGCCGCGCCCTATGGCAGCCCCGCCATCCTCCCCATCTCCTGGATGTACATCGCCATGATGGGCGCGCAAGGCCTCACCCAAGCCACCGAGGCCGCCATCGTCAACGCCAACTACATGGCCGCGCGACTCAAGGACCACTACCCCGTCCTCTACACCGGCAAAAACAACACCTGCGCCCACGAGTTCATCCTCGATGTCCGCAAGTTCCAGGACGCCGGCGTCACCGTCGACGACTTCGCCAAACGCCTCATGGACTTCGGCTTCCACGCCCCGACCATGTCCTGGCCCGTCGCCGGCACGCTCATGTTCGAGCCCACCGAGTCCGAGCCCCGCGAAGAACTCGACCGTTTCTGCGACGCCATGATCCAGATCCGAAACGAGATCGCACGCGTCGAACAAGGCGACTGGCCCAAGGACGACAACCCCCTGCACAACGCGCCCCACACCGCCGAGTCCCTCATGGCCACCGACTGGAGCCACCCCTACACCCTCGAAGAGGCCGCCTACCCGCTGCCCTACCTCCGCGAGCACAAGTACTGGCCCCGCGTCGGCCGGATCGACAACGCCCACGGCGACCGCCACCTCATCTGCACCTGCCCCAGCGTCGAAGAACTCGCCGAGGCCTAACAAACGCAGGGTGGATGCAGCACGCATCGCGTAGGGTGGGTGGAGGGAGCCCCCGACCGATACCCACCAGGCGCTGCCAACCACTCCGTCGGAGCATGAAGCATGAGCGAGTGCGAGATCGATCGGCATGCTTGTCACGCGCTCCCGCAGCGCGCCGCCCCACCGCTCCGCAGCGCCTGGTGGGTATCGGTCGCGGACTCCCTCCACCCACCCTACACTCAAGCATCACCCCAAGGAGCCCTGAGCCATGACCGACCGTGATATCGAAAAAACCTACAGCAACAGCGAGTTCGTCGCGAAGCTCCGTCGGCTGGCGGACTGCATCGAGACGGGCGAGAACTTCGAGATCCAGATCGCCAACGAACGCATCTATGTCCCCGACCGGGCCGTGTTCAACATCGAGCACGAACGCGCGGACAACGCGCACGAGATTGAGTTCCAGATCAAGTGGACCGACGCCTGACCAGGCGCGTTGGCCATCGGGGCAAACCAACCCCTCTCGCAAAACCACAAAGCCCACGCCGTCGAGCGTGGGCTTTGTGTCGTGATGGCTGGGATTGGGTTGCGTGTGGAGGCCTACCTGCGTCGCCGGCCCAGCAGCAGGCCCGCGATGCCGAAGGCGGCCAGGGCGGTGGGTTCGGGGACCGCGCCGGGGAAGCCGGGCAGGGTGTTGCCCCAGTTGGCCTCGATGATGTCGAGGTCGAGCTGGTCGATGACGCCGTCGTTGTTCGCGTCGCCCCGGCTGTGGTTGCCGGCCGCGACGGTGTCGCCCCAGTTGGCGAGCAGCAGGTCCAGGTCCTCGACGCCCACCAGCCCGTCCTCGGTGAGGTCGCCGGGGTTCACGGCATCGAAGAAGCGGGAGATGGTGCTGTTGCTGACGTTGTTGAGCCGGAGGAACTCAAGCATGAGCAGCGCGTCGTCGGCGTTGACCTGCCCGTCCTGGTTCGTGTCGCCCGCGGCGTAGTCGGCGCCGGGGTTGGCGAGCTCGAAGGCGGCCTGGTCGAGGTTGATGGCCTCGCCAAAGAGCGCGACGTCACCCATGTTCACCGCGTAGTCGGGGCGGTTGGGGTCGAACGAGCCGTTCATATCGCCCAGCACGCGGTCGGTGGTGACCCGGTAGATGTTGCCGCCGATACTGATGATGTAGAGGTTGCCCGCGGCGTCCTCGGCGAAGGAAGAGATGCTGCTGACGTTGTTGACGCCGAAGGTGCCGTCGGCCAAGTCGGTGCGGACGTTGGTGACGCTGTTGGGGACGAGTTGGCCGGTGTCGCGGTCGACTTCGAGAGTCCAGATATTGCTGGTGGCGAAGTCGGCGAAGTAGTACTCGCCCTGTGCCTGGGTGATGGGTCCGCGGTAGACGTAGCCGCCGGTGATGGAGAAGCCGCCTGCGGCGTTTCGGAAGTACTCGTGGATGGGGTCGATCGCGCCGGCCGGTGCGGGCCCGCCGACGCCGCCGGTGGGGGTCGCGATGGTGCCTTCGCGGAGCCGCCAGCCGTAGTTTTCGCCGCCGGTAGAGTCGGCGTTTTGGAAGTTGATTTCTTCGCGTGAGTTTTGGCCGACGTCGGCGATGTAGAGGTCGCCTGTCTCCCGGTCGAAGCTGGGCCGCCAGGGGTTGCGCAGGCCGTAGGCCCAAATCTCGTCGTCGCCGGTGATGCCGACGAAGGGGTTGTCGTCGGGGATGGCGTAGTTACGGTTGGCGTCGGCGGCGAAGTCGTCGCCCGAGGGGTCGATGCGGAGCATGGAGCCCAGCAGGTTGTTGGTGATGTCCTGCGCGTTACCGCTGCCGTTGGTGTGGCCGGAGCCCGAGTCGTTGGCCGCGCCGCCGTCGCCAACCGCGATGTAGAGGTAGCCGTCCTGGCCAAAGCCCATCCAACCGCCGTTGTGGTTGGAGTCGGGCTGCCCAAAGCGGAGGACGGTTGACTGGCTGGCGGCGTTGGCGGTGAGTGAGCCGGCCGCGCCGTTGCGCTGGTACTCGTAGATGTACGACGCATGGTTCTGCCCGCCGGCGAAGGAGCTGCCCGAGGCGTAGACGTAGAAGTTCCCGCTGGTTTCGTAGTCGGGTGCGAACGCGAGGCCGAGCAGCCCCATCTCGTTGCCCGAGGTGCTGACGGGGACGTTGAGGAAGTTGCTGGCTTCCCAGGTGTTGGTGGTGAGGTCGAGGACGCGGATGCGTCCGCCCTGCTCGACGACGTAGAGGTGGTCGTCGTCGCCCGGCGCGAAGGTCGCGTAGATCGGGCCGTTGCCGCTGCCGCTGGTGAAGGCGATCTGGTCGAGCGACAGGTCCTGCGCATCCGCCGAGGTGCCCAGCCCAAGTCCGAGCCCGACGCAGGCAACCAACGCGCCCGCGGTAAACCGACGGTTCAATCCAGTCCGTGCCATGCGAATATTCCTCTCCAACAAATGCAGTCGTCCCGGCAGGCAATACGCACCGCCACGCCGCCCCACCCCCGCATCCTACCAAAACGGGGCCGGCCAAACTAGGGGAATTGCCTGACCCACCGGCCCGCCCCGCCTCTGGGTCTATTCGTCGGCCGGCTCGATCCGCTCCCACACGTCGTCCATCATCGTCACCCACTCGCCCGCCGGGTTCTGCATCTGCACCCGCCAGGCGTACGCGTCGCCCGCGACCCGCGCGACGAACTGGCGGAACTTCACCGTCCCGCCCTGGCCGTCGGGCTGCTCGGCCTCGATGTGGAAGCCATCGTCACGCAGCGTCATCACCCCCGTCTCGACCGACCCGTCGTACGCGATCGTGGTGTAAACGTACTGCCCCTGGGCCTTGTCGTAGGAGAACAGCGTCTCGTAGCGGAGGTACTCGGGCCCGCCGTTGTCGGAGACGTACGTCCGCGCCCGCATGTGCCGGCCCTCGAAGACGGGCTCGTAGATGTTTCGGCCGGTCATCGTCGCGCCCCAGGCCCACTCGCCCGAGCAGGCCCACGCGCCCTCGTACGCCTGGAGCACCGCCATCGGGTCGGCCTCCACCGCGGGCGGGGCGGGGTCGGCGTCCTGGGCGTGCAGCACGCCGGGCAGCCATAGGCCGACCACGAGCAGGCAGGCACCGACCAGCAGGGACATCATTTTCATCGCGGGCTCCTTCGACACTTCGCCGACAGTGGACAGGATTTCGGGGACAGGGCACCCGGCAAAGCGACCACCGGGCACTTTGACATCATGCCGCGTCGGCCTTGCGAAGTAAAGGATTTCGCTCGCCTTGGCCGGGATTTTGATGCGCCGTCGCGGGTGGTTCCCCTGGGTGCGGTGGCGCAGGCGTCGGCCGATCGAGCGTGGTCCGCGTGGCTTCGTAGCGAAATGGGTGCATCGAAAAACCCACAGACAAGGCCTGTGGGCTGCGCGGGGGTGGTGCGTTGTGTCGGGCCAGGCCCGGGCTCAGGCGGCGTCGCGGGAGGACGCGGCAGGGCTGGTGGTATCCCGGACCCAGCGGGTGTCGGGGCCGCGGTGGCCGTTGATCCGGTCGAGTCGGAGCAGGTAGGTTTCGAGCGACTTCTCGTCGAACTGCTTGAGGAACTTGGCGCTTGCCGAGTGGTTGTACTCGCGGATGCGTTCGATGGTTTCTTGTTTGTTCATGGTTTTTCTTCCTCGTGCGTGGTGAATCGGCCCGCAAGACCATCGGCCGAACCGGCCCGGCCCCGGGACGCGGTAACCGGTGCGGACCCTCGCGCCGCAAAGACCCGCCCCAGCACACTGGGCGCGTGTGTTTTTCCGGACCCTGCGGCGCGCCCGAAGGTCCGATAGTGGGGATTGGGAGTTGGGGATTGGGGGTTGGGGAGAGGCAGGTTTGCCAAACGTAGGGTTTCAGTTTGTCGTCCGAGACGGCTTGGCGATCGCGGGGCAGAACGAACCACGATTCCGGCGATCAATCCAACCCCAACCCCTAATCCCCAACTCCCAACTCCCAACTCCCAACCCCCACCCCCCACTCCATCAGCCCGCTAACCCCTTGGGCTACAATGGCCGACTAACTTTTTGAGCTTGTACTCGAATCGACGCGTGAAAAGCGTTACCCTCAGACCGGCTATCCCGCCACCCCCGCCGCCCGCCCCCATGCCCATCACCATCCTCAGCCCGTACTCCGGCAAGCCCGTCAAGGTCCGTGACCAGGACGTCGGCCGCGCGATCCGCGACGAAGAAGGACGCATCTTCTACATCGTCGACACTGCCGACGGCCAAGGGCAGTACGCCTCCATGACACGCAAGGGCTCCGACAAAGACGAAGAACGCTACCGCAAGATCGTCGACGGATCGGCCAAGCTCGAACAAACCGCCAACGCCAACGTCAGCCAGGTCCACGACGCCACCGGCAAAAAACGCAGCAACCCCGTCGGCATCCTCCTGCTCATCGTCGTCCTCCTCGCCCTCGCCGCCGCCGGCTACCTCTACTTCGCTCGGCCCGACCTCCTGCCCTGGCACGACAACACCCCGGCCACCCCCGACCCCACCCGGCAAGACGCCCCCCAAACCCCCGACGACACCCCCGGCAACGATGCGCCGGACACCAACGCCACCCCCAACGACAACGTCTCGTGGATCGATGACGCAGCGCTCGCGACCGACGGGCTCCCCGCCACACTCGAGCCCGGGGCGATGGAGACGGTGCCGGTGCTGATGCCCGTGATGTGCTGGGACTGGGTGCCCGACGACTTCCCGCCCGCGCTGGTGTACCGGGAGGGCGAGGGGTCGGACCGGGAGCCGGTCGCGCTGCCGATGTGGGAGCCCGCGTCGGCGGAGCGTGCGAGCGCCGAAACAGACGCCGTGCCCGCCGACCCGCTGGCGGGGTTTCGTGTGCTGGCGTCGGGGCTGCGTTACAAGCCCATCGAGCCGGGCGAGGGACAGCGGGCCCAGGCGGGGCACTACGTCACCGTGCGTTACGCGGCTTATGCGATGGACGGCATGGCGCTGATCGATGATGCGCAGCAGTCCTTCATCCTCGCGGCGGGGCAGGCCATCCGCGCGTTCGACGAAGGCCTCGCGGGTGTTCGGCCCGGCGGGCAACGGTTGCTGTTCGTGCCCCGGGGCCATTCCATCACCGGACGGCTACCCGGCATCGACGAGCTGCCCGAGGGGCCCTACCTCCTCGATGTCCAACTTGAGAGCGTGCGCTCGGGCGTGACCATCATCACCGAGGCCGCAGGCGAAGGCGACCCCGCCATGCCCGGCGATCGGCTGACGCTCGACTACACCGCGAGCGTCGAGGGCCAGCCCGAGCCGTTCGATTCGTCACGCCTCCGCGGCCGAGCGTTGAGCATCACCCTCGGCGACGGGGCCGTAATCCCCGGGCTCGAGTTCGGCCTCGCGGGTATCCGGCCCGGCGAAACCCGCCTGCTCACCATCCCCCCCTACCTCGCCTACGGCGAACGCGGCGCGATCGGCGGGCTCATCCCGCCCGAGGCCGTGCTCACCTACCGCGTCACCGCACGCTCCATCCAGCCCAGCGAGTAGCGCCGCATCACACCGCCATCCCCAGCCCAACGATTCAATCGCTGGGCACCGACCGACCAAGTCCGTGGGCTTGGCCTGCCGGGTTCTGAGTAATCGTTGGCCGCGCATGGGGTTCTCCCGCGACGCGCGATACACTACGGGCATGT
Organism: Phycisphaerales bacterium JB063; assembly: GCA_044439905.1. Classification (GTDB taxonomy): domain Bacteria; phylum Planctomycetota; class Phycisphaerae; order Phycisphaerales; family Phycisphaeraceae; genus JAHQVV01. The sequence goes on from JBITAC010000049.1 coordinate 48,681, forward strand.
TCAGATACATCCTCGTCGTCGCCGGCATGCTCTTCCTCGCGGTTGCGACCGCCTTTGTCAGCTTTGAAGAAAAACTCCCGCCCCTGCCCGACGACCCGCAGAACCGCGGCACCTTCACCTACGCCGACGTCACCGGGCCCACCAGTCTCGACCCCAACAAGACCTCCGCCTCGGTCGACTTCCGCCTGCTCAAGTGCCTCTACCAGACCCTGCTCGTCTACGAGTTCGGCGGGGAAGGCCTCGAGCCCGGGGTCGCCACCGCTATCCCCGAGCCCACCAACGACGGTAAGACCTACACCTTCACCCTCCGCGAAGAGGCCCGTTGGTCCGACGGCCAGCCCGTCACCGCACACGACTTCGTCTACGCCTGGCGCCGCGCCCTGCTCCCCGACACCGGATCGGACTACGCCGCGCTGCTCTTCAAAATCGAGGGGGGCGAAGACTTCTTCAACTGGCGGATGGGCCTGCTCGATTTTGAGTCGCTGAGCAACAAAGAAAACATCGCGCCCGAGAAACGCGCAGCCCTACTCGAACGCTTCCCCGACCTCGAAGCGCATTCCAAGCTCAGCGCTGAAGAAAAATGGGCGCTCACGGTCAAGACCTTCGACGAGATCGTCGCGATCAAGGCCCTGGACGACTACACGCTCGAGGTCACCCTCGAAGTCCCTACCGCGTTCTTCGTGGAGTTGTGCGCGTTCCCGACGTTTTCGCCGGTGCCAGAGCATGTCGTCGAGCAGTACACCGAGATCGCCGACGAGGTCGGGACCCTGCGGACCGACTCGACCTACTGGTCCAACACCAAGGCCCTGGTCACTAACGGCCCATACACGCTGAGTCTCTACAAGCTCAAGAGCCGGCTGGTCATGGACCAGAACGAGCACTATTGGAACCGCGACGCGATGGGCAACCTGCGGATCGTGCTCGAAATCGTCGAGGACGAGACCCTCGCCGTGCTGCTGTTCAAGGACGGCCAGGTCGACTGGATCCCCACGATCGCCCAGCTTGAGCTACGGTCCAAGCTCGTCGTTTCGGGCTATGAACACGCCCACGTCGTCCCCAACGCCGGCACGTACTACTACCAGTACAACTGCCGCGAGGAAGTCAACGGCCTGCCCAACCCGCTCGCCGACCGCCGGGTCCGTCAGGCGCTGTCGATGTGCATCAACCGTGAGGCGATCGTGCAGAACGTCACCCGCAACAACGAGCCGGTCTCCGTGACGTTCGTCCCCGCCGGGCAGATCCCGGGCTACGACGCGCCCGTCGAGGCGGGCCTGAGCTACGACCCCAAGCGTGCCGCGGAGCTGCTCGCCGAGGCCGGCTACCCCAATGGTGAAGGTATCCCTCCCATCGATCTGCTGGTCAACTCCGTGGGTTCCTCCGGTGGCCCGCACGTCGATGTCGGCTTGGTCATCAAGAAAGCCTGGCAGGAGGAACTGGGCATCGACGCGGTCAACATCCGCCAACCCACCTTCCAGGTCTACCTCGAAGAGAGCAAGCAGGGCAACTTCATGGCAAGACGCGCGGGCTGGTTCGGCGACTACCGCGACCCGACCACCTGGCTCGACATGCTCCAGTCGGGCGACTCCAACAACGACGCCAAGTACAGCAGCGCCGAGTACGACGGGCTCCTCGCCGCCGCCGCTCAGGAGATCGACCCGCAAAGACGCCTCGACATCCTGCGCGAGGCCGAGGCCCTGCTGCTCCAGGACGCGGCCGTCTGCCCCATCTACAACTACACCACGCTGATGATCTACGACGCGGGCCAGGTCGACATCGGCACCAACGCGTGGAACAACCTCCGCCTCGACCTGGTCCGCATCGAACGCGACTGACGCAAACGGCGACTTGAGTACACGAAAAACAGCCGCACCACGACGCAGTGCCGGCCCTCCTCAAACCTCGGCGTCGCGCTACGTCGCGACGAGTCAGACAAGCCACACCCCGCGATACACACCATGCTGCGACTCATCCTCTCACGACTGCTCCAGCTCCCCGTGATCCTCGCGATCATCCTCGTCGTCACCTACGCCATGGTCTGGCTCATGCCCGGCGACCCGTTCCTGCAGGACGGCGCCAAACGCCCGCCCGAGGCCGTCCAGCAGGCCTGGCGCAAGGAGTACGACATGGACCGCGGGCCCGTCGTCTTCATGGCCAGCTACGTCACCAAGATCGTCACCGAGTTCAACTTCGGCGAGTCCATCAAGCAGCGCGGCGTCAAGGTCAGCGACCTCATCAAAGACGGCATGCCCGTCTCCGCCGCCCTCGGGCTCGCCGCGCTGGCGGTCGCGCTCTTCCTGGGCACACTCGCCGGCGTCGTCGGAGCACTGCGCCCCAAGTCCGCCTGGGACACCGCGTCCCTTGTCACCACCCTCATCGGGATCTCCCTGCCTAACTTCGTCACCGGCGCAATCCTCCTCGCCATCGGCGCGGGGCTCACCCGCCTCTTCATGCCCGGCGCCTCCTTCCTCCACGCGCCACTGGGCGGGTGGGACGGGCCCGCGAACATGATCCTCCCCGCGATCTGCCTCGGCCTCGCGCCCTCCGCCTACATCGCGCGGCTCGTCCGGCTCGGGCTCGCCGACATCATGTCCTCCGACTTCGTCCGCACCGCACGCGCCAAAGGCCTCAGCCGACAAAAAGCGCTCTTCAAGCACGCCCTCAAGGTCGCCTACCTCCCGGTCCTCTCGTTCCTCGGGCCCGCCGCCGCCGCCGCAATGACCGGCTCGTTCGTCGTCGAAAAAATCTTCAACATCCCCGGCATCGGGCAGGAATTCGTCAACGCCGTCGAAAGCAAAGACCAGTCCGTCATCCTCGGCGTCGTCCTCGTCTTCGCCACCATCCTCATCGTCTTCAACCTCATCGTCGACCTCGCCTACGCCTGGATCGACCCCCGCATCGACCTGACGTAAGCGGGGAAGAGTAGCCACAGATGTACACAGATAAACACTGATGGATCAGCGAATCGAAGACAGCCAAATCAACCCGGTCACAGAGAAAGTCATTGGATGCGCGTATGCGGTTTCGAATACGCTTGGGTATGGATTTCTTGAGAAGGTTTATGAAAACGCCCTGGCGTTTGACCTGCAAGACGCGGGCTTGAAAGTACGCCAGCAACATCCTATTCAAGTGCGCTATCATCATCGAATCGTGGGCGACTACATCGCAGACCTTGTCGTCAACGATTTAGTCTTGGTTGAGCTCAAATCCGCCCAAGCAATCGCCGACGCCCATAAAGCCCAGTGCCTCAACTACCTCCGCGCCACTGGCCTACCCGTCTGTTTGCTGATCAACTTCGGCCCCAGCGGCGTGGAAATCAAACGACTTCGCATGTAACACCGTCTGCATCATCTGTGTTGATCTGTGTCGATCTGTGGCTGCTCCTACTCCCCGCCCAGCCACCCCCCAAGCTTCTCGCGTTGCTGCTCGAGCGCGACGGTCACCACCGCGATCCCCGTGAACAGCAGCGCGAAACTCAGCCACTGGCCCCGTGTGATGTCGGGGATGTTGCCGTCCACCATCAGGTGCGCATCGGGCATGCGGAAGAACTCGTTGAGCACCCGCATCAGCGCGTAGCTGATGCCGAACACCCCGCCGACCAGGCCCGGGCGGACCGGCCTGCGATAAACGATCAACAGCACCGCCATCACGACGAGCCCCTCGGTCAGCCCCGCAAAAAGCTGGCTCGGGTAGCGCGGCGTCAGCAGCGGCTCGACTACCGCCGAGATCGACGCGTCGCCCGCCTGCACCTTCTGGATCGCAAACTCCACGAGGTCGTATGCGGAGGTAGGCACGTACCCCACCGCCTCGCGTACGCCCGCTTCGAGCTCGATCAGCTTCGGGTCCCCGCCCGTCACCGTGCCGTCCGACAAACGCTGGGGCAGCCAGTCGCCCATCTCTTGTGGGAACTTCACCGCCAGCGGGAAGTCGGCGGCGCACGCTCGGCCGTACAACTCGCCGTTCACAAAGTTCGCGAGGCGTCCAAACAGCAGGCCGATCGGCCCACCAAAGGCCATCAGGTCCATCGCGTGCAATAGCGGGATCTTCTGCCGCCACGCGAAGAACACGCAGCCGAGCATGCCGCCGACGATGCCGCCGTGGCTCGCCATGCCGCCGTTGTTGATCGCAAAAACACCCCAGAACGGCGCATCGCCCGTGAACTCGACAATCAACCCCGGCTGATAGAAAAGCACATACCCCAGCCGGCCGCCGATGACGATGCCGATCGCGAGCGTCACGATAAAGTCCGCCACCTGCTTGGGGCTCAAAGGCGAAACCCCCGCCGTCACCACCCGCCGCACGAGGAAGTACCCCAGCGCAAAGCCCACGAGGTACGACAAGCCGTACCAACGCAGCCCGCCACCGGGGAACCAGTCCAGCTGGATCGCGAACGGGTCGAGGTTGTGCAGCCAGGCGTCGGCGAGGAGAAGAGGCATAGGTGTTCCGGGAGAAGCAAAGGGCCTTTCAACCACGAAGGCGCAAAGACACGAAGGAAGGCAACGAAGCGGCACTAAAGTTTACTGAGGCATGCAATTCCATTTCGGCACATCCTCGAATCTGCGTAAATCTGCGTAAATCTGCGAAATCTGTGAAATCTGTCTGGCTTCGTGCCTTCGCGCCTTCGTGGTTCAAACCTCACTGCGGCAGCGCATCCGGGTCGCCGATCATCGTAATGATTTCGCCGTCGTCTCGGCCGCCGATGCCCATGTCGAGATGCCGGATCGTCCATGCCCCGTCGACCCGCTCCAGCCGGGAACGCACCGCCGCCTCGCCGACGGGCCCGCGGATCTTGAACATCAGGTCCGCCACGCCATCCCCCTCATCCACCTTGCCCAGCACGATGAACCGCGACTCCAACGGCACACCCACGTGCTGCTTCACCTCCGGCCGATCCTGCAGCGTCCGCATCGTCAGCTTGTACGGCTCGGTCTGCTTCGCGCTCGTAAACGCATACACCAGCCCGAGCCCCAACCCAAAAATCACCACCGTCAGCAGCAGGATGATCGGCACGAGGAACTTTTTACGCCGCGGCAAAAACGGCATCGTCTCGGGTTGCGAATCGCTCGTGTTGTCTTGTAAGGTCTCGTTCATCGGGGCCAAGATTGTACGCCTATCACACCGCGCAAGTCACAAATCCCCGAAGCCCGCTGCTTTGATGCGAGCCGAGCGAGCGGCAACGCTGCGGGATGCCGCGATACAATCCCACCCCATGCCCGCAAAAGCCCCTATCTCTGTTGCACTCGAAACCGCTGGCCGCGTCGGGTACATCGCGCTGGGCGCCGGCGACCAGTGCGTCGCACAGCGCGACATCCCCCGCACACGCCAACGCAACCTCGAACTCGTCCCCACCCTCGACGCCCTGCTCCGCGAACACCACCTCGGGCCCGCCGACATCCGTGAGCTCTACGTCTCGCTCGGCCCGGGCTCGTTCACCGGCCTGCGCATGGCGATCGCCACCGCGCAGATGCTCGCGCTCGTCAACCCATCGATCCAACTCGTCGGCGTCCCGACCCTCGACGTGTTAGCGCGGCAGCACCAAGGCGCGGCCGAGCACGTCGCCGTCATGCTCAACATCAAGCGCGGCACGTCCTACTGCGCCACCTACCGCGCGGGCCAGTGCATCCTCACGCCCGACATCCGCACCGCCGACGACCTGCTCGCACAATCGCCGCGCCCACTCGCGGTGGTCGCCGAGGTCGACCCCGGCTTGCCATCCACGAGCCGCGACCGCGAGGCAGCGGACCTGCACTGGCTCGACCCGCAAGCGACCGCCCCCGACCCGGCCGTCACCTGGCAGCTCGGCTTCGCCCGCGCCCGCGCCGGCCAATTCACCGACCCGTCCGCACTGCTGCCTTTGTACATCCGCGAACCCGAAGCCGTCACGCTCTGGGAACAGCAGGGCAAGGCGTAAGGGAGTTTTACCGCAGAGGACGCGGAGGGCGCAGAGGAAAGCGATCGTGTAATTGAAACCACCTCGAAAAAACTTTGAATACCCAAGCCGACGTTTGCGAAAGCGCCGTGTCTACTTTCTAGTCGGCCCTTTAGTGCTGATTCTGTATGCGGGGCTATGGTGGTTCCCGCCAAATCTCAATACCAATCCTTTTCAGCAACACCGGACGTACGGCATGTTCGAGTACCTGCAATACAGGCAGTACCCCAAGCATCCCGCACTCCAATCTCCACCCGACCAGTTCCAACTCAATTGGCTTGCACTCGTTGTCAACATAGCTTTGACGACCGCTCCGACGGGCATCGTGATCTACATCGCACGCCTCCACCTACAACCCCGGAAAACCAAGTGGTTCTGCGACGAATGCGGGTACTGTCTTAAGGGGATTCGTTCCGATACCTGCCCAGAGTGCGGCGGCCGCCTCAAGCCATAACCCCTCTTCCTTTGCCTTGCTCTGCGCCCTCCGCGTCCTCTGCGGTAAAACTCCCCGCCCCTTCCCCTCCCCACTTTCCCGGCTATAATCCCACCTACGCCCTCCCCGCAGGCGAAATGACAGCGGGAATCCCACAACCGTTCGCGGCATTTCTGCGTGTCTACGCCGCCGCGACCAACGGAGCCAACCCCATGCCCCTGCCCAAGATCGTTATCGTCGGCCGACCCAACGTCGGTAAGTCGTCCCTGCTCAACCGATTAGCCGGGCGACGCATCTCCATCGTCGACCCCACCGCCGGCGTCACCCGCGACCGCATCTCCGCGACCATCGAGGTCCCGGCGCAAAAGACCGGCAAGCCCCCCCACCACGCCACCGTCATCGACACCGGCGGCTACGGCATCAAAGACTCCATGGACCTCACCACCGAGGTCGAGCAGCAGATCACCCAAGGCCTCGCCGAGGCAGACCTCATCCTCTTCCTCGTCGATGCGCAGTCCGGCATCGTGACCCTCGACAAGACCGTCGCCAACGTCCTCCGCACCAGCGCCGGTGCCGGCAAGTTCCGCAAGCCCATCGTGCTGGTCGCGAACAAGGTCGACGCCGACAACCTCGAGCCCGCCGCCTACAACGCCATGCAACTCGGCTTTGGCGAACCCGTCTGCGTCTCCGCCAATACACGCTACGGCATCAACCAGCTCTACGACAAAATCCACGAGCACATCGACTTCCACGGCTTCAACGAAGAAGAAGACGAGATCGACGAAGGCATCAAGATCGCGCTCGTCGGCAAACGCAACGCCGGCAAGTCCACCCTCGTCAACGCGTTGGCCGGCGAAGAACGTGTCATCGTCTCCGAGCAGGCGGGCACCACCCGCGACTCGGTCGACATCAAGCTCGAGCTCAATGGCCAAAACGCCACACTCATCGACACCGCCGGGGTCCGCAAGACCAAGTCCCTCGCGGGCGACATCGAGTTCTATAGCCAGCACCGCTCGCTCCGCAGTGTCCGCCGCGCCGATGTCTGCCTGCTGCTCATCGACGCGGCCGTGCCCGTGAGCCAGGTCGACCACCAGTTGGTCAACGAGATCGTCAAGCACCACCGGCCGACGGTCATCGTGGTGAACAAGTGGGATATCGCCGAGGACGACTACACGCAGGAAGAGTACGTCGAGTACCTCGACGACTCGCTCAAGGGGCTCAGCTTCGCGCCCATCGTGTTTATCTCCGCGCTCAAGGGCGAAGGCATGCGGGAGGCGGTCGCGATGGCGCTCAACCTCCACGAGCAGGCGCACCACCGCATGGGCACCAGCGAGCTCAACCGCGCGATCGAAGAGATCACCGCCGAACGCGGGCCCAGCAATAAGCACGGCAAGCACGCACGCATCTACTACGCAACACAGGTCGAGGTGTCCCCGCCGACGATCGCGCTGTTTGTCAACGACACCGACCTGTTCAACCTCAACTGGCAGCAGTACCTCATCAACCGCATGCGCGACCGCGTCGCGTTCAGCGAGGTGCCCATCAAGCTGCTGCTGCGCGGCAAGGACAAGCTCACGCCCGAGCAGCGTAAAGCCCTCAAACACAGCGCATCCAAGTAACCGTTTCGCCGTCGCCCAGCGGGCGGCGGCCCCGATGACTCTCCAGGGAGCCCAACATGCCACGCCTCGTCCGCCTCGACGCCACCGGCCCGATCGAGATCCCCCCGCAGAAAGAATCCGTCTGGGTCTGCGGCTGCGGGCTCTCGCGCAACCTGCCCTTCTGCGACGGCTCACACAAAAAGTGCGCCAAGATGGAGCCCGACGACCAAAAAGTCTACGCCTACGACAACGACCGCAAACGCGTGGTCGACGAACAAGACGCCTAAAGTACGGGGTTGGCGGGTGCCACACGGCGAAGCTGTGTGCAATCCGTCCCCTCAACACACAGCTGGCGCAGTGTGGCACCCACGCGTACAACCATGCCTGAATCCCTCGCCCTCACCCCGAACCTCCCCCGAGCCGAGCGCTACCGCGAGTTGCTGCCGCAGCTCCGCGCGATGCTCGAGGGCGAGACGGATACGATCGCGAACCTCGCCAACACCGCGGCCGCGCTGAGGCAGGCCTTCGGCTTCTTCTGGGTCGGGTTCTACCTTGTTGGGCCGCAAGAACAGGGCGGCAACCAACTCGTTCTGGGTCCGTTCCAGGGCCCGATCGCCTGCACCCGCATCGCCAAGGGCAAAGGCGTCTGCGGCACCGCTTGGGAACAACAACAGACGCTCATCGTTCCGGACGTCAACGCCTTCCCCGGCCACATCGCCTGCGCCAGCGAAAGCAAGAGCGAGATCGTCGTGCCGATGTCTAACGACGATGGGAGCGTATGGGGTGTGCTGGATGTTGATAGCGACCAACTCGATGATTTCAGCGAGGTTGATCGAGACGCGCTGGAGCAGTTGGTCACGTGGCTCATCCCGAGTTCCACATAGCGCAGCGATGTGCGGGCCGACCGAATCGTTGCCGACACTCAATAACGGTCGATCGACTGCCCGCCGTCGTCGTGCATCGCGAAGGCGAGGTTACCCTCGCTTCGGACTTCGCCAAACTGCTTGAGCGCGGCGCGTTTGTTGACCTTGGGCGGGCCCATCAGCTCACACTTGGCGTCGCGGTCGTCGAGGTTGTTGAGGACGGTCTCGATGCTGTGGACGAGGTTGGGGTCGACGTTGAGGCGGAGCCCGGACACGCGGAGCGAGACGATGTCGCCCTGTTCGTGGAGCTCGAAGAGGACGCCCGCGTTGCCGCCGCCGCGCATGGACGACTGGCGGAGCAGCTCCTTGAGCCGGGCGAACTGGTCGCGTGACTCGCCGTTGCGTGTGGCGGCGTCGGCCTTTTCATGGATCACGATCTTGACCTGCTCGGTGAGCTGCGCAGCCGCCTGGCTGACAGGGACCACCTTGTTGACCACGATGCTGGGCTCCTCGCGTCGGCGGTCGACCTTGCCCACCAGGAAGACGACGTGGTCCATCTCGAGGTGCATGTAGCTGGTGGCGTAGGTGTCGGAGAAGCAGACCGCATCGATCTTACGGGCGTGGTCTTCGAGCGTGAGCATCGCCATCTTCTGGCCGGCGGATCGGCCGTTCTTGACCAGCGTTGGCCGGACCCGGGTGAGCATCCCGCCCACGACGACCTGCGCCCCCGCGGGGAGGTCTTCGATGTCGGCGACGGTAGCCGTGCCAAAGCGTGCGATCGTGTCGCGGTGCTCGTCGAGCGGGTGGCTTGAGACGTAAAAGCCCATCACTTCTTTTTCGTAGGCGAGCAGCTCGGCGGTGGGCCAGGGCTCTGCCTTGGGGAGGGGGACTTGCTGCTTGGTGTCTTGAGCGTTGTCGGAGCCGGACGCCGAAGCGTCCTCCGCCACGGGCTGGCCGAACATATTGAGCTGGCCCGAGGCACGGTCGGCGGCGGCGCGTTGGCCGGCCTTCATCGCGCTGTCGAGCGCCTCGCACAGGGCGGCGCGGCTGTCGATGCCGTGCAGCGAATCGAACGCGCCGCACTTGATGAGCGCCTCGACGGTCGCGCGGTTGAGGGCCTTGAGGTCCGCCCGTTCGCAAAAATCAAACAGGCCGATGTAGGGGCCGTTCTTGTCGCGTTCGTCGACGATGGACTGGATCGCCTTCTCGCCGACGCCCTTGACCGCGTGCATCCCGAACCGGATGTGGCCGGTGTTGGGGGTGACGGGCTGGTCCTTGTCGTGGACGACGCTGAACGCGACCTGCGAGAGGTTGATGTCGGGGGGCTTGACCTCGACACCGCGTTTTCCGCTGGGCAGGAGGAGTTTTTTACACTCGTCGATGTACTCGATGACCTTGTCGGTGTTGCCCGATTCGTAGGTCAGGACCGCGGCCATGTACTGGAGCGGGAAGTGGGTCTTGAGGTAGGCGGTCTGGTACGCGACGATGGCGTAGCCGGTGGAGTGCGATTTATTGAAGCCGTAGCCCGCGAACTTGAGGATGAGGTCAAAGAGATCGGTTGATACTTTCTCTGCGACCTTGTTGATCTCTTTCGCGCCTTTGACGAAGTCGGCGCGGGCGGCGTTGATCGTTTTTTCTTTCTTTTTACTGATCGCCTTAATGATGGTGTAGGCCTGGCGGAGGGGGATGCCGCCGAGCTGGTTGATGACCTGCATCACCTGCTCCTGGTAGACCATGATGCCGTAGGTCTCGCTCGTTAGACGATCGACGATGTCGTGGACCTTGGGGACCTGCTCCTTGCCGTGCTTACGGTTGTTGTAGTTGGGGATGAGCTCCATCGGGCCGGGGCGGTAGAGCGCGTTGGCGGCGATGAGGTCGTTGAGCCGGTCGGGCTTCATGGCCATGAGCAGGTTGCGCATGCCGCCGGACTCGAACTGGAAGACACCCGCGGTCTCGCCGCGTTCGAAGAGCTTGAGGACGCGTGGGTCGTCGTACTTGAGGCGTTCGAGGTCGAGCGGGTGGTAGGCGGGGTCGTCGGGGTCGGCGCCCTCGAGCTGGGTGCTTCCCTCGGCGGGCTTGACCGCCGCATAGACCTGTTTATTCGAGAAATCCTGCGCGATCAGGAGCTTGGCACGCTCGATGATGGAGAGCGTGCGTAGCCCGAGGAAGTCCATCTTGAGCAGGCCGACCTTCTCGCAGGTCGGGCCGTCCCACTGGGTGACGATCTGGTCTTCCTGCGCCGGCGGCTTGTAGAGCGGGCAGATGTTGTCGAGCGGCTGGGTGGCGACGATGACGCCCGCGGCGTGGACGCCGGCGTGTCGCGCGTTGCCCTCGAGTCGGCGTGCGGTGTCGTAGACGCCGCGGACCATCGGGCTGTCTTCGTAGAGTTTTTTGAGGTCGGGCTCCTGCTCCATCGCGGAGTCGAGGGTGGTCTTGAGCCCGTCGCCGACGAGCTTACAGACCTTGTCGACTTCGGAGAGCGGCATGTCGAGGACGCGCCCGACGTCGCGGATCGCGGCGCGTGCCTTGAGTGTCCCGAAGGTGATGATCTGGGCAACGAAACCATATTTCTCACGGACCCATTTGAGGATATCGCCTCGGCCGTCCTGGCACATATCGATATCGATATCGGGGTACTCGGACCGGTCGGGGTCGGTGAATCGCTCGAAGAGCAGGCCGTATTCGACGGGGCATGCGTTGGAGAGGCCCATGACGTAGCCGGTCATGGTGCCGACGCCGGAGCCGCGTGCGTTGCAGGGGATCTCGTTTTGTCGGCCGTAGTTGACGAAGTCCCAGCAGATGATGAAGTACGCGGAGATCATCTTATCGCTGAGGATCTTGAGCTCGCGTTCGAGGCGTTCGCGGATCTCGGCGGTGATGCCCTTGACGCCGTAGCGCCAGACGAGCCCGGCCTCGCAGAGCAGGCGGAGCGCGAGGTCGCACTGACGCTCGAGCTCCGCGCGGTCGACTTCAGGCTTGTCTTGGCCGGGCGTTTCGGCTTCTTCCTTGACGGGCTCGACGACGATCTGGGCGCAGAAGTCTTTGAGCCATTTGTTGGAGCCGATCGCCTCGTCGCTCTCGTAACGGACGGGGATCTGGTCGGGGGCGACGCCTTGCTCGAGGAGCTTTTCGAGCTGCCTGCCGAAGACGGGGTTGACGACGGGCGCGAAGTTGGCGCCGAAGTCGAGCTCGACATTGCACCGCTCCGCGATTTTGACGGTGTTTTCGACGGCCTCGGGCGTGTCTTCGAAGGCGGCGATCATCTGCTCGGGCGACTTCACATAGAGGTCGCGCGGGTAGTGCAGGCGGTCTTCGTCCTGCTTAATCTTGCCCATCGAGATGCAGCAGAGCGTGTCGTGCGCGTCCCAGTCGTCGGCGGTCATGAAGTGCGCGTCGTTGTCGCACACGAGGGGGATGTCGAGCTCGGCGGCGAGCTGCTTGATGAATGGGTTGATCTCGTCCTGCAGCTTTTCTTCGTGGCGCTGCATCTCGAGGTAGAACCGGGGCTCGCCCTGCTCGTTGGTGCCGAAGGTTTCTTTGTGCCAGAGGGCTTCTTTCTTGGCGCGTTCGTAGTGTGCGGGGTCTTTCTCGCGGAGGTACTTGACCAGGTGGTAGGCGACGGACGAGCCGAGGTGGCCGTTGATCGCGATGAGTCCGTCGGCCCACTGGGTGAGTGTGGTCTTGTCCATGCGTGGCTTGAAGTAGAAGCCGTTGATGAACGCGTCGGAGGAGAGCTTGAGGAGGTTGGACCAGCCGCGGTTGTTTTCGGCGAGGAGGACGAGGTGGAACCCGCCGTCGGAGACGCCGGTGAATTCGCGGTCGGTGCGGTCGCTTTTTTTGCCGCCGAGGTCGGGTGCGACGTAGGCCTCGATGCCGAGGATGGGCTTGACGTCCTGGGCCTTGGCGAGGTTGTAGAACTCGACGGCGCCGTGGAGGTTGCCGTGGTCGGTGACGGCGACGGCGTCCATGCCGATGGACTTGACGTGCTTGACCAGCCGGTCCAGCCGGTTGCCCCCGTCGAGCAAGGAGTACTGGCTGTGGAGGTGGAGGTGGACGAACTTGGACTGCAGCTTGGGCGGGGCGTCGCGGGTCGTGCTCGTGGCGGGGTCGGCCATCCTTGGCGTTCTCGGGGTGGGGGGGCTTGTGGGAGCTTTGGTGGCTCGGCCTGCAGGCGGGGCCTATCGGATTATATCGCCGGGCTTTGCGGGTCCGGTCGATGAGGCAATCGGGGCGGGCTTGGCGTGATTACCCACCGTCTTAGCGACAGGTTGCGCGGGTTGTGAGCGCATCGCACAGGCGCACTTGCGTGCAAAATCGTATTGGCACCCGTTTATAGCGCGTGTAGAATAGTTGCAGTCTGCATCATACCTTTCATCCCATGTGCAGCGACAGGAAGAATCCATGACCACCCGGACCCTACTCAGCGCGATTGCCCTCTCGGCGTTTGCCGTTACGGCTGCCGCCCCCGCCTCGGCTGCCCTCCTCGCGGAAGGCGAGTACTACCTCCATAACCACCCCGACGGCGAAGAGGCCCCCCCGCCCTACGGCCTCCGGCTCGATGAGCTGGTCGATATCAACCCCGGCCAGCACGACGTCTTTACCTTCGACTTCGACCACGAGCTGTCCGACATGCGCATCATCGTCGGCCCCGACACGATCGACATCTACGGCACGGTCTACGGCGGCTACAACCAGGGCATGGGCTACGGCAGCGAGTGGGCCGGCCTCTGGGAGATCAGCTTCACCTACGCCAGCTACAGCGATGTCCCCGGCGACGACGACCGCACCGCCATCGGCCCCGAGCCCGCCGACCACTGGGGCACCATCACCGCGCTCTTTGGCGAAGAAACCGACTTCTGGCTCCAGGACGAGTCCGGCGGCATGGACTTCAGCTTCCGCCTGGGCGATGAAGACAACGACCTGGGCTACCGCGGGTTCAGCGGCATCTCCGGCTGGGGCTGGCTCAACCACGCGCCGGTCGATCACGGCAACGACGTCACCCGAAACGGCGTCAACGGCCCGACCGAGAACTTCCCCCACACCTACGACTCCGACTGGGTCTTCACCGTCGGCGAAGCCGTCCCCGAGCCCGGCTCGGCCGCGCTGGTCGCCCTGGGCGGCATCGCCCTGCTCCGGCGTCGGCGATAACACGCCCACCCGCACACTCCGCGGACCACAACCGCTCGCTCTCGAACCCACGCAGGGGCCTTCGCCGGCCCCTGTTTTTTTGCGCAGATTCCGCCAAGCCACGCCGGCCAACCCGCCCGGGGTAACATGCACTCCGCCCGATCCGTCCCGCTCAGGCACCCCTCCCCTTCCGATCCCCAGGAGCGCACCGATGATCATTGCCCGTCGAGTCGGCCTGCTGTTGCTTGCGGCCGTGCTACTTATGACGCCTGGGCCGACCGCCGCCCAGGACACCGCCGTCCCCGAGTTCATGCGGCCCGGTGTTTTGCTGCGGGTGTACGACATCGGTATCGACATGCGCGAGCTGCCGACGCTGATGCCCGACCAGCTGCCCAACGTCGCGGAGGTGCGTGAGACGATCCGGTTCGGCGACGACGACTTTGCCGGCTATCAGGACCGATTCCTCGTGCATGTCGCGGGCTTCCTCCGCATCACCGAGCCCGGCACGTATGGGTTTCGGCTGATCAGCGATGACGGCTCGGTGCTCTTCCTGGCCGAGGACGAAGTGGTTCGGCACGACGGCATCCACCCCGCGACGGCACAGGACGGGGAGTCGGAGCTTACGGCCGGGACGCACCGCCTGGACCTCTGGATGTTCGAGCACGCCGGCGGGCAGGAGCTCCATCTGCATTGGCGGCCGCCGGGCGCGGATGGGTTTGTGCCCGTGCCGCGTGGGGCGCTCTACCACGACGGGCTGGACCCGCGGGCCACGGCCGAGGGCGTCAAACGCATCCGGGTGCACGGGGTCCCGGTTCGGCCCGGCACGGGGGCGCCGCTCGACGCCGTCCACCCGAGCTGGGCTGTGGAAACGCTGATGCCCGACGGGCTCGAGCTCCGCTGCGGCGCGGCGGCGATCCTGCCCAACGGCCACCTCGCCGTCACCGAGTTCACCCCCGCGAACAACGGCGTCTTCCGTACCCGATACAACGGCCGACTCCTCCTGCTCAAAGACATCGTCGGCCACGAAAACATCGACACCGCGAACGTCGAAGTCCTTACCCTCGACCAGGCCCTCCACGACCCCTGCGGCGCGCTCTGGCACGACGGCGCGCTCTACGTCTGCGACCGCGAAGCCCTCTACAAATACACCGACGAAGACGGCGACGGCGTCCCCGAGAAACGCACCACCTTCGCCTCCGGCTGGATCAGCGACAACTACCACCACTTCACCTTCGGCATCTTCCACCACGAAGGCCACTTCTACCTCACACTCTCGACCTCCATCTATTTCGATAACCAGATCCGGGCCGACAACGTCCGCGGACGCATCGCCGGCCTCAACGGGCCCAACCCCGCCACCCGCGGCTGCATGGTCAAGATCAACGACACCACCGGCCAAGTCAGCTACATCGCAGGCGGGTTCCGCACCCCCAACGGCGTCGGCGTCGGGCCCGAAGGCATCCTCCTCGTCACCGACAACCAGGGCGCGTGGAACCCCGCCAACTCGCTCTACCACATCCGCCCAGGCCATTTCTACGGCCACTACAACAACAATAACAACGCCACCAGCGACTTCTTCCCCGACGGCGGAACGCCCTCGCTCTACAGCGAACACCCGCCCACGCCCCCGGCCGTATACCTCCCGCAGGATGAGTGCAGCAACTCGCCCACCAACCCCGTCATGATCGAGCACGGCCCCTTCGCCGGGCAGATGTTTCAGGGCGAGCTCACCGCCGGCGGCCTCCGCCGTGTCCAGCTCGAACAGGTCAACGGCACCTGGCAGGGCGCGGTCTTCCGACACACCCAAGGCCTGACCGCCGGGGTGCAACGCGTCCTCTGGGGCCCCGATGGCTGCCTCTACACCGCACAGATGGGCAGCGGCGGCAACTGGTCCTGGCGCGGCAGACAGTTCGGCCTTCAACGCCTGCGACCCACCGACGAAACCGCTTTCGAAATCCACTCCATCCACGCCACGCACGACGGCTTCACCCTCCGCTTCACACAACCCGTCCCGCAAGACCAACTCGAAGACGCCGGCAACTTCATGCTCAAGACCTGGACCTACCGGCCGACCGAAAACTACGGCGGGCCTAAGGTCGACCCGCGCATCCTCCACGCGACCCACGCCATCGCGTCGCAAGACCGTTTGTCCGTCCGGCTCGTTGTCCCGGGCCTCGAACCCAACCACGTGGTCCATTTCCAGACCCCCGTCACAAACGACGAAGGCGAAGACCTCTGGTCCGGCGAAGCGTGGTACACCTTCCACCAACGCCCGCTGCCCGACTCGGCCCAGACGCTGTTCGACGGCGAAACCCTCGACGGCTGGCACACCGCGCCCGGCGGCAAGTGGACCGTCGAGGACGGCACCATCGTCGGGCGATCCGCCGCCAGCGAGCCACGCCACGGCCTGCTCATCAGCGACGACACCTACGGCGACTTCGTCGTCGAGTTCGACTACCAGGTGATCGAGGGCGACAGCGGCTTCTACTTCCGCAGCGAAGAAAAGGACGACACCGTCGGCATCGCGGGCTTCCAGGTCGAGGTCGACAACGTCGAGCCCGGCGGGCTGTACGAAACCTCGGGCCGGGCCTGGGTCATCCAACCCACCCGGGAAGAGGCAAACCGCTGGCAGAACCCCGGCGGGTGGAACCACGTCCGCCTCACCTGCGAAGGCGACTTCGTCCAGGTCCAGGTCAACGGCATCACCACCGCCGCACACGTCGATCCCCAGGGCCGACTGCAAGGCCACTTCGCCCTGCAACTCCACGGCAGCCAGGACATGCACGTCCGCTACCGCAACATCCGCATCGTTGAGACCGAAGACGAGTAAGCCACTCGAGCACCCGTCATCGCACAGACGCCCCCGCTTATGCGGGAGCGCCTGTGATGGGGGGAGGGTGTGGGAAGGCAGGCGGGTCAGACGGCCTGCAACTGCGGGGCCGCGGGGAAGTCGATCGTGGTCTCGGCGACGTGGTTGGTGAAGTTCGTGAAGAAGTTGAGGATCACCTGCCCGACGACCTCGAGGACGACCGCGTCGTCCAGCCCGGCCGAGCGTGCGTCGGCGAGCTGCGCGTCGGTGACAAAGCCCTCGCGTTCGACAACGGCCTTGGCCAGTGTGAGGACCGCCTGGGCGCGGGGGTCGCTGGCTTCACCCTGCCGGGCCGAGAGGGTCTCGTCTTCGCTGAGCCCGGCGCCTTTGCCGATGACCGTGTGTGCCGCGACGCAGTAGTCGCAGCCGTTGGCCTGCCCGACCGCGAGGGCGATGCGTTCTTTGTCGGCCGCGGAGAGCGAGCCCTTGTCCAGCTCGCCCTTCAACGCCAGCAGCCCGGAGAGCACGCTCGGCGCGTTGCCCAGTGTGCGGTACAGGTTGGGGACCATGCCGACCTTGGACTGGATCGCGGTGAACAGTTCGTCGGCCTGGCCGGTTGCGTCTGAAGGGTCGAGGGGTTGGATGCGTGCCATGATTGGGCTCCTTGGGGTGGGGGTGGTGTGTTCTCGCCGACCCGTTGGCCGACAGTGTGAAAACCCACACCCCTCAAATGTTGTTCCAACAAATAAAAATTTTTTTGCGGCCGCCCTGTTGGCCAACCGCCCATTGGGACAACTCTGATTCAAACCCCAGCGGCGGAAAAAGAACGCGGCTTCCCCCATGCCACAGCCCGGCCCAAGGGATTGCTACCCCTGCGGCCGTCTACGACTCGGTGGACACGGGGCGTCTGCCTTCCTCGGTGTCCTCGGCGTCTCTGTGATTCAACCCTTCCCCATCACCCCAACTTCGGCGCGGCGGGGAAGTCCGATTCCGTGTCGATCACGTGGTTGATGTAGTTGGTGAAGATGTTGAGCACGACCTGGCCGACGACTTCGAGGATCGTTGCCTCACTGAGCCCCGCGTCTTTCGCGGCCGCGAAGGCGGCGTCGTCGATGTGGCCTTGTTTTTCCAGCACGGCCTTGGCGAAGGTAAGGATCGCCTGCGCGTTGGGATCATCGCTGGCTTTGGCTTGGCGGGCTTCAAGGGTTTGGTCGACCGACAGGCCGTTCATCTTGCCGATGACCGTGTGGGCATCGACGCAGTAGTGGCAGCCGTTGACTTCGCCGGCGAGCAGCGCGATGCGCTCCTGGTCCTTCATCGAGATCGACCCGCCGCCCAGCGCCTGCTTGAGCCCGAGCAGGCCGGCCAAGGTCGTCGGCGCATGGCCCATCGTCGCGTAGAGGTTGGGCACTTTGCCGACCTTCTTCTTGATCCCGTCAAAGAGCGTGGCGGCCTGGCCCTGTGCGTCGGCGGCGGCGAGCGGTGCGATTCGTGGCATGGGGGGCTCCTTCGGTGTCGTGTTGAGTTCGAGAAACGCTATACAGTTTAGCCACCACCCAACAGGCGGTACGCGGGATCGCGGGGTCCCAGCCACGCCGACGGTTAGGCGGCGCTCAACCCGCCAGTCACTCCGCGTCTTCGATCCGACCGAGCGCCCACTGCACCAGCGCATCCGTGAACAGCCCGGTGTCCTCCGCCGCCGCGAGCTCACGCAGCGCGGGCAGCGCCCGCGCATCACGCAGGTCCGCGAGATGCATGATCGCCTTTTGACCGTAATCCCCCACGCTCTGGCGGGTGTCTTCGACGTCATGCAGGAAGCCGTCGAGGCGTTCCAGCATCTCCTCGGGTGGATGGTCGGTATCGTTGCGCAGCCCAAGCAGGTACGCGTCAAAGCTCATCGTCCCTTCATCCCCGCCGAGCGTGAGCACGAGCGCATCCGCCGATGATCTCAATCGCATCACCGGCAAGACCTCGGGTACGAGCAACGCCATGGACAAGTCACCCGCCGCGCCCGACATCCGCCAGGTCTTGAGGTAACGTGTCAAGGCGTACCGCGCCAGCTCGGGAGCGTCGAGGTCCTGCGCCAACTCGCCCCACTCGCGTGCGAAGAGTGCAAGGATCGAGTTTGAAACGAGGCGAGAGAGCAGCCGATCGCCCCCGTACCGATCGGCGAGGATGACCAGCATCTCGCCCAGCTCAAGCGCCTCGTCCAATCGCCCCTGTCCTGCGAGCCGCCGCGCCGTATTGGGGTAGCGGCGGGCAAGCTCGCGCAGCTTCCCGAGTTGGGTGACGCCGGTATTGACATCGATGCGACTGGCGAACCCGCCATAGAGCTGCCGACGTAGGCCGATCGCCTGCGCACGGAGGTGCGCGCCCGGCGGCTCGAAACGGTCGTGATCGGCCGCGCGACGCAGCACCGCAATCTCGGGGTCGGTCAGTGGGCGACCGGGATGAAAGCGCGGGTCTTCTTCCCACCGCTCGTACTCCTCGTAAATGCGATGGTCGATGACGTGGTACGGGAACACCGAGAGGAAGGCATAGGCCCCGTTGCCCGGGTCGCGCTGCGCCGCCTGCTCAAGCACCGCCTGGACCTGCACCCATTCAAGCTCCAGCGTCACCGGGTCCATCGCCATATAGCCGTCCCACGCCACCGCGAGCGCGAGGGCGGGGTCATCGGGGAACCGCTGCGCCAGGTCCGCCAGCCGGGTGTCGGGGCGCTCGCGCGGCAGCAGGCCAAAGGCGATCGCCTCGGCAAGGCGGGGGTCGTCGGTCGTCTCGTACACGTCGATCAGCTCGGCGACATCACCGAAGCGCAGGTTGAACAGCGCCCCTTCCGCCCAGGCCAGCGCATCCGACTCGTTGAAGTGCAAGCTGTTGGTGAACAGCAGCCCCATCGGGTTGTCATCGTCGGGCATCCCGCCGAGTGCGAAGAACGCCTCGGCGTATCGCAGCCCCGCCTCAGCGTCGTCGGCCGGTGGGTCCGCGGCGCATGCCGACGCCCACGCGTGCAGCAGCTCGGCGGTGGGCTCGCAGTCCGCCTCGCCCACGGCATGCGCCAGCGCCTCGGCCGCACTCTGCCAGTCCCCCCGCTCCAGGTGCGCCACCCCCATGAAGAGGTAGGGCAGGCCGCGCCCTTCCAGCGCCGCCGCCGACCGCTCGAACGCGGCGACCGCCTCCGCGTAGCGTCGCGACGCGAGGTGGTCGAGCCCGGCCGAGTCGTCGGGCGTCGTCGGCGTCTCACGGAACTGACGCAGACGAAGCTCCACCGCCGCGACCCCGAACTCCGGGTCGGCCAGCAACTCCGCGTCGATCGAGAAGAGCCCGGCTGTGAACTCCGCCATGCCCGGCACCTGCTCGTCGAGCCCTTCCAGCAACTCGCCCAACCGCTCCGCGTCCTGCTGCACGATCGCGAGCTGTTCCAGGAGGTGCCGCTCATACGGCGTGGATTCGGCCGGCTCGGCCTTGGGCTTGTCGGGCGGGGTGTTGGCGACCTGCACGACCGCGGCGCTTCGGGTCGCGGCCTGCGCCGCCCCCTTGCTCTCGGGTGTGTTCTCTTGCCACCCGCCAGCCGCCACGCTCAGCGCGAGGGCGGCCAACGCCGCCCGCGTTCGGATTCGTGTGATTCCGTGCATCATCGCTCCTCCGGGTGGGTCGTGTCGGTTCAGCGCAGCGATCAGTCGCATGACATCTAACAAGCGCTTCTCGGTCGTGCGCGCCGCCCGTTGGGTGGGGGCTAAACGTTGCGGTGTGCGTAGGCGCAACGGTATGGCGCTAGGTCGTTTTCTTGCGCTTCGCGCCGGCGCGTTTGCCGTTGCGGGTCACGACCTTTTCGTCTTTGCGGGCGTCGGGATGGTGGATGCGTTCGAGCGCGCGTGTGCGGTAGTCGGTGCTCATCTCGCAGCCCAGCCAGTCTCGGCCCAGCTTGTTGGCGACGGCGAGGGTGGTGCCGCTGCCCGAGAACGGGTCGAACACCAGGTCGCCTTCGTTGGACGAGCAACGCACGATGCGCTCGAGCAGCGCCTCGGGGAGCTGGCAAGGGTGCCACTGCTCGCGCTCCTTGAACGTGCCCGCGAGGCGTGACTGGTACCAGGTGTCCCACCCGACGTCGAAGTTGCCTTCCTCCGCCGCCTCCTGTGGCCGGGTGTGCCAGTCGTGCATCGCGGGGAACTTCAGGACCCAGGTATCGTCGGGGAGCTTGCCCTTGGGGTTCTGCCGCGCGTCGTTGTACGTCGTCATACGGGCGGAGGGCACGGCCACCTCGTCGTAGTTGAACGTGAAGGGCGGGCTCTTGGTGAGGTTGCTGCGCGGCTTGCCGGTCTTCGCGTTCACGGCCGCGCTGCCGACGCAGTAGAAAAGATGCGCGTGGCTGCGGTTGAACTTGGCTTTGCAGCGCTGGCCGAAGGTGTAGTGCCAGATGATCCAGTTGCGGAAGAGGAGCTTGCCCTCCTTCTGGAGCTGCTTGAGGTGCATGCGTGTCTCGGCGGCGTACTCGTCGCCGATGAGGATATACATCGACCCGCTGGGCTTGAGCACGCGCGTTGCGCCGTTGATCCAGTCCTTGGTCCACTCGATGTACTTGTCGCAGTCGAGGGTGTCCTGGTATTGGTCGTACTTGAAACCGATGTTGTAGGGCGGGTCGGCGAAGACGAGGTCGACGCTGTCTTGGGGCAGCTTCGCCATGGCGGCGATGCAGTCGCCCTGGATGATGTCGTTGCGTGGGTGGGGGTCGTGCCCGGTTTTTTTCGCGGGGCGTGGTGTGTTTTTCGCGTCGCGGCGCGTCTTCGTTTTGGGGGCGGGGGGTGGGCTCATGGGGTGAGCGATTGTAGCAGGCGCTACGCCGGGGCGCTGGGGTATGATGGTCGAGCTTTGGAAGGAGTCGCGATGCGGACCAGACGATTGAGCCGAGTGTGCCTGCCCGCGTTGGCATTGCTGTTGCCGATGGGCTGTGGCGAGTCGCCCGCGCCCGAGCCCGCGTCGCCGGCCGCGCCGCCGGCCTCGGCCGAGCCGACGGGGCCGGTAGTGCCCGAGCAGGGGGTGGTGCGGATCCGTGTGCTGTCGCGTGAGACGGTGCCTTCGCTGGGGGCGCCCGAGCCGATGCCGATGACGACACAGGAGATGTACGCCGCGGTGCATGGCGGGGTGCTGTCGCTGATGTCGGGCGAGATCGATGATGACGACTGGGTCTGCGAGGCGCTGCCGGGGACGGACCGTGTGCGGTTCTGGGTGGTCCGGAGCGAGACGATCAACGAAGCAACCGCGGTGACGCTGGCGGACGAGCTGGCCTTGGCGTTCCTCGCCGCGGCGGAGGCGCGCTTTGCCGACCGCGTAGAAGTCGCGCTGCTGGGGGTGGGTAAGCAGCTCGAAGCCGCGGTCGCCCAGCGGACGCAGGTGCAGCAGGCCCTGCGCGACTATCTCGAGCTGGCGCGTTCGCGTGCCGAGACGCCCGAGACCCGACGCGAGCAGCGCGAGCTCGAACGCGACCTGCACCGCATCAACGAACACACCGGCGAGCTGCAGCAGTTGCAGGACCAGCTCGAAGCGATGCAGGACGCCGGCCAACCCTGGTACCGGCGGGTGGAGTAGACGGAAACATGACCAAGGCCGTGATTACCGAGACGCTGGATTCGCGCTGCGCCGACTGGCTGGCGGAACGGTGCGACGTGGTGTGGTGCTCGCACGATGCGCCGGGCTTTGACGCGCACCTCGCCGAGGCATCGGCGCTGGTCGTGCGGACGTACACGATCGTTGACGACGCGCTGCTGGACCGCGCGCCCGCGCTGCGGGTCGTCGGGCGGGCGGGTGTCGGGCTGGACAATATCGACCTAGAAGCGTGCAGGCGGCGCGGCGTAGCCGTGGTCTACACCCCTGACGCGAACACGCAGGCGGTCGTCGAGTACGTCTTTGGCCTGGTCCTCGACCACTATCGGCCGCGGCCGAGGGGCACGATGGAGGCGGCGACGACACCCGACCAGTTCCACGCGCTGCGCAAGACGCACGTAGGCCAGGAGGTCGCGGACCTGTCGCTGGGCGTGGTCGGCCTGGGGCGCATCGGCAAGCGCATCACCACGGTCGCGCACGCGATGGGCATCAACACCTACGCCTGCGACGTGCTGCCCGAGCCCGAGCTCCGCGCGGCGATGGGCGGTGTCCCGTTCACCTATGTCGGCCACGACAAGTTGTACGCCCAAAGCGATATCGTGACGCTGCACGTAGACGGCCGAGCGGGCAATCGGCACCTGGTCGATCGCGCGGCGCTGGCCCACTTCAAGGACGATGCGCTGCTGATCAACGCGGCGCGGGGGATGCTGGTCGATCACGGCGCGCTGGCGGACTGGCTCAAGACACACCCCGACGCGCGGGCGATCCTCGATGTCCACGACCCCGAGCCCACGCCCAGCGACTACCCGCTGCACGGCCTGCCCAACGCCTGGCTGCTCCCGCACCTGGCCAGCCGGACCGACACCGCGCTGGCGAACATGAGCGGCGTGGTCCGCGATGTCGCGGCGGTGCTCGCGGGGGACGCGCCGAAGTACCCGGCCGTGTAGCGTCGGCGTTGGGGGGTTGCGTTGCGTATCATCCCGGCATGTCTGATGTCGAGCGGCTTGAACACGATCAACGGTGCTGGCAGTGCGAGTACAACCTGCGGATGCAGCCGATGGACGGGGCGTGCCCGGAGTGCGGACTGCCCGTGGCCGAGACGCTTCGGCTGGGCGGGCGAGCGCGACGCGCGTTTACGATGGATGCGCTGCCTTGGTGGGTGCGGACGTGCTACGTCGTGTTTGGCGTCGTGATCCCGCTGGGTGCGTTCGGGTTTGGCGAGCTGACCAACAGCGACCCGAGTACCGGCGTGCTGTTCGTGGACTGGCAATCGGGCGCGTGGTACGACCAGGCGGCGATGCTGCTGGGCGGGCCCGGGGCCTGGCCTTTCTACCCGCTGCTGGTGTTTGCGTCGGTGTGTCTGTTCCTGCTGGTCATCAACCCCAAGCGGTTTGGCCGTCAGTGGGTCGTCGGCATCGGCTTGCTTCTCGGGTTCGTGCTGGGGCTGCAGTACGCGTGCATCATGCTCCCGGCTATGCTCGCGGCGAACAGCGGCCACTACGACATGGCGGACACCTTCGTGGTGGGCGGCTTCCTGCTGACCGCCGGGTTTGTCACCGCCAACGGGCTCCGCATGCTCGCGGCGGTGAAATGGCCCGACAACAAACACCCGGGGCGATTCAAAATCCTCGAGGTCTTTTCGGCGATCGGGGCGATGATCGTCTGCGGCGTGTCGTTGTTGCTCTGGCCGCTCGGGCTCTGGTTTTCGCCGGTGATGTATGGCTTGGCGTTTCTTTCGGGGTCGACGCGTTTTTTCACGACGCGCCACTTCGACAAGCGTGACGGCCTTGATCGGCCGACGCAGCGCGGGGCGTGGTGGGCGCTGCTGCTGACGGTACTGGGGTACGCGGCGGCCTGGCCCGGGGCGATAGCGCTCGCGCTGTGGCAGTACAGCAAGCTGCCGACCCAGCCGCCGCAGGGCTGCTATGTCTGCACCGCCGCGGCGAAGGGGCACGGTGCGCTCGTGCGGAGCGTGCCGGTCCGGCTGGCCGACGGCTCGGTGATGCGGGTCAATGCCCAGATGCGTGTGCTCAAGGCGGCGGAGTGGGTGCTGGCCGAGCGGCTGCCGGCGGTACACCGCGCGGCGCGTCGGGTGTACGACGCGGTGGGCCCGGGGCTCGCGGCGCGTGTGCGTTCGCCTTGGTCGGCGGATGCCGCGTGGCTGGTGATGGCGGTGCCGATGCTGCTGGGGCTGGTGCTGCTACTGGCTTGTCGCGGCGTCGGCCGAATCGGGCAGACCTACCCCGGCGAGCGGCTGTGAGTCGTGGGTGATCGTCGCGAGGTGATCGATGACGGTCTGTGCGCAGCGTGCCCAGGAGTTGCGTTTGGCGTAGGCGACACACGGGCCGGGCTCGAGCTTGAGCGCTTCGAGGCAGGCGGTGCGGAGGTCTTTGCAGACGTAGCCGGTCTGGCCTTGCTGGACCACGTCGATCGGCCCGGTGACGGGGTAGGCGGCGACGGGGAGGCCGGCCGCGTTGGCTTCGAGCATGACGACGCCGAAGGTATCGGTACGGGAGGGAAAGACGAAGACGTCGCCCGCGGCGTAGTGGCTCGCGAGCTGTTCGCCGAACTGGTAGCCCACGAAGTGGGCGTCGGGGTGCTGTTTTTCGAGTGTGTTTCGTGCGGGCCCGTCGCCGATGACGAGTTTGCTGCCGGGCAGGTCGAGCTCGAGGAAGGCGCTGATGTTTTTTTCGATGGCGACCCGGCCGGCGTAGACAAAGATGGGCCGGGGCAGGTCGGCGAGCGGCGCGGGCGGGGTGTGGCCGGGGTGGAAGAGCGCGATATCGACCCCGCGCGACCAGACGACGACATTGCGTAGCCCGTTGGCGTTGAGCTCTTCGCCGACGCGTTGAGTGGGGACCAGGGTGTGCTGGGCCTTGCCGTGGAACCACCGGATAAAGCGGTAGCTGATCGCGGTGGGCACGCCGAAGTACCGCCGGAGGTAGAGCGGGAACTGGGTGTGGTAGGAGGTGGTAAAGGGGAGGTTGCGTTTGACGCAGTAGCGCCGCGCGGCCATGCCGATGGGCCCCTCGGTCGCGATGTGGACGGCGTCGGGCCGGTAGCGTTGGATCATCGCGCGGGTGCGTCGGCCGGGCAGGATCGAGAGCCGGATCTCGGGGTAGCGTGGCGCGCCGACCGTGCGCATCAGCCCGGGGTGGATGACCTCGGTCGTGTGCCCGGCGGCGCGCATCTCCCGCGTCACGTGCTCCCACGTCCGGACCACACCGTTGACCTGCGGCGCCCAGGCATCGGTGACCAGTAGAAACCTCATCGGGCCTCCCCGACACAAGCGGGTGTGTCTGTGTTTAGGCGGTTGGATGGATGTGTTGAACCGCTGCCCCCGCCCGCGTCCGCACCGCCGCGCGGGAGGTTGGGCAGGTCGTGGGCGTCTTCGTCGTCTTCGCCCGCTTCGTCGTCATCGTTCAACGGCCAGACGATCGGGGCGTAGTGCTTGAACAGGCCCGACAGACGCGGCTGCATCGCAAACCCCGCGGGCAGCGCGAGCTCTTCTTCCTCGGCCTCGACCGTCTCGGGCTCGCGCCGCGTATCGGGGTCGGCCAGACGCCCGTGCCGCCGGGCCTTGAGCTCGTCGACCTGCTCGACCCCGTTGATGATCTCCAGCCGACCGTCCGCGTGCTCGACCAGCGCCGTGCACGACTCGACCCAGTCGCCGCAGTTGTAGTACCCCACGCCGTCGTCCATCGTCCGGACCTCGGCCTTATGGATGTGCCCACACACCACACCGTCCATCCCCGCCCGGCGGGCCTCGGCCACCAGCGCGTCCTCGAACTTACTGATAAACGTGCACGCCCGCTTCACCTTCAGCTTGATCGCCTGCGACAGCGAGACGTACGGCAGCCCGACCGCCTGCCGCATCGCGTTGTAGCAGCGGTTGATCTTTAGCAGCCACTCGTACGCGACGCTGCCCAGCAGCGGGACCCACCGCGAGTGCTGCACGACCAGGTCGTACTGGTCGCCGTGCGTCACCAGCAGCCGACGCCCGTCCGCGGTCACGTGCTCGGCCTGGGGCAGGACCTCGACCCCGCCAAACGCCATGTGCACGAACTGCCGGGTCGCGTCGTCGTGGTTGCCCGGGATAAAGACCACCCGCGTCCCGCGCGAGCAGTGCTTGAGGACCCGGCGGACAACGTCGTTATGCGCATCGGGCCAGTACCACCGCGACCGCAGCCGCCAGCAGTCGAGGATGTCGCCCACGAGGTAGATCGTGTCGCAGCGCACGCACTTCAAGAACCGCGCGAGGTCCTTGGCCCGCGCGCCTTTGCTGCCCAGATGCGCGTCGCTGATGAAAACCGTCCGGACCTTGAGGTGCTTCATGACAAGCCGCCCTTCGGGGTTGCGCGGGTGGGGTCGGCCCGGCCGACCGGCGTCCGCGACGTCGATGCATGTGATATCGGAACCCCGTGTTAGGCGCGGGTGGGTAATGCGCAAGGATCGCGCGTGGCCTCAAGCCCCGGGCGGGTGAAATCCCGCGGGGCCCGGCGGGCGGGGGCCGGGTGGCGGTATCATGGTTGGCATGGATGACCGACCCGTCATGGGACTGATCGCGGGCGGGGGGCGTTTGCCGTTTCTTCAGGCGCAGGGGATGCGTGAGGCGGGGTACCGCGTGGCGTGTGTCGGGCTGGCCGGGCAGTACGACGCGGACCTGCCGGGGGTGTGCGATCATTTTTCCAAGGCGGGGGTGCTGCAGATCGGTCGGTGGGCGAGTGCGCTGCGTCGGGCGGGCGCGAAGCGTGCGGTGATGGTGGGCCGGGTAGAGAAGAGCCACCTGCTGTACCATCCGCTGGCGAGCTTTCGTCTGCTGCCGTCGTGGCGTGTAGTGAAGCTGTTCTTCTGGGACCTGCGAAAGGACCGCCGGAGCCAGGGGATGCTGGGGGCGGTGGCGACTGAGCTTTTGAAAGTCGGTGTTGAACTCGTGGACACAACGCAATACATCCCCGACCACCTCGCGACGCCGGGCGTGCTGACCGCGCGACAGCCCTCGGCCTCGGTGCGTCGTGATATTGATTTCGCCTGGCCGATCCTCATGCGGATGAACGACCTGGACATCGGGCAGGCGGTCGCGGTGAAGAACGGCGACGTCGTCGCGGTCGAGGCGATCGAGGGGACCGACGCGATGATCGCCCGCGCCGGCGAGCTGAGCCGGGGCGGCGGTTGGGTGCTGGCCAAGGGCGCCCCGCCGAGCAAGGACCCGCGGTTTGATGTGCCGACGATCGGGACGCAGACGATCGAGAACCTCAAGCGGGCCGGCGGCGTGGCGCTGGTGGTGGCGGCGGGCAAGGTGATCCTGCTGGACAAGCCGGACGTGATCGCCGCCGCCGACGCCGCGGGCATCGCGCTAGTGGGGATGGACGCGGGCGAAACCGCGGCCGGGGCGTAAGCAAGATTGAGTCACACGGCGGGTGCCACAGCGCACAACTGTGTGCTGTCTTGTAAGAATAACGGAGCACATAGCTGCGCCATGTGGCACCCGGCGACGCGCGTCACTGCGCGATGTAGCACCCGGCTTGATCTGGAACTCGGCACCCGGCAGGGCCGGCCCTTAGAGCAGTGCGTCGTCGGGTTTCTTCCGCACGAGTTGCACCACCACAACCGCCGCGATGAACCCGATCACCAACGCCATCAGGAACGGCCGAACCGACTGCTGCGTGCCGGGAATCTCCTGTGTGCTCATCCACAGCGACAGCGCACAGCCGTAGGTCGCGACCGCGATCGCGATGACCATCACGACGTTCGCCGCGATGCGTTTGCCCCCGACCATCAGGTTGTCGCCCATGAGCTTTCGGCTGTTCATCATCAGGAAGAACGTGATGTAGGCGACCGGCAGCAGCATCATCCCGATGCGCGATGTCGGGACCGCCAGCCAGAAACGCGACTCGGGGATCGGCCCCCAGATCAGCAGGAACCCCAGACCGCCGGTCACCGCCGGGAGGAACGACCCGACGCGGTGCATGACACCCGACGTCGGCGCGCCCAGCGCTTCGGTGAACGTAAACCCGTTGATGAGCATCAGGATGATGAGCGTCGACAGCGCCATCCCCGCGACGCCCAGGCCGAAGACGTACTGCGCGACGGCCTTGCTGCCCGTGACGTTCTCCAGCGAGATCGCCAACGCACCCGAGTCCGACTTGATCGTCATCGCCGCGAGCTGGCGGTCGGCGGCGTTGACGGTGTCCGGGTTACGCTCTGACTCCCACCGTTTGTCAATGGTCAGCGGCTTGTCGGAACCTGTTCCACGCACACGGGGTGTAGCGAGAAACGCCTCCAGGTTCCCGTCATACCCCTTCTGCAGCGTCTTGGTCATCTGCGTCGGCTCGGCCTCGCCCACCAGCCCCTTGTCGTACGTCCCGTGAAACTGCGTCGCCGCCGCGATCACCACACAGCTCGTCGCCAAAACGAACGGGATAAACAACCCCGTCGACAGGTCGAACGTCGCCAGCCCACGGAACGTCTTGTCCCAGCCCTTGCGCAGCATCGAGTAAGGCAGCAGGAACGTCATGTTGATGCCGACCGCTGTGGCCGCCGCGGTGATCATCGTGTCGCGTTGGATGCCGACGATTTTGTCCGACCAGTACACCGGGTCGGACGACGCCTCGATGAACGGCCGAAGCCCCGCCGCCGGCTTCGACAAGAGCGAGAAGTCCGGCACATACCCCGCGAAGACCTCCGCCCAGGGCAGCGCGCCCTTGAGCGACAGCGCGATCACCACGCCGAAGAACGCGAGCACGATCAGCCCGACCATTACCTTGAGCAGGATCTCGAAGAGCTTGATGCCCCAGCCGCCCGCGTCGTAGAACCAGATGACCACGCACGCGATGACGAAGAGGATCGCGCTGCAGCCCCAGTTGTTCAGTGGCAGCCCGAGGTTCTGCTGCATCGCGGCCGTGCCCAGCGAGAACTGCGGCATCGCCCACACCAGGTTCGCGATCATCGCCGCGGCCAGCCAGCCCCAGCCCAGCACGGGGTTGACGTGCTTGTTGATCGAGCGGAACGGTTTTTCGCCCGTCGACAGCGTCACGTACGCGATCGCACTGAGCATCACGATGCCGAGGATCATCATCACCGGCTGGAGCCAGAGCATCTTGTACCCGCCGATGACCCCGATGTAGAGCGACCCCGCGAGCGAACCGCCCCCCAGCGTGATCGCCGACTGCAGCCAGCCCGGGCCCGAGAGCTTCGTATACGCCGCGAGCTTCGCCCCCAGCCCTTTCGACTCGGCGGCAGCGAGCAACTCACGATCCTGCTGGAGCTTCGTATCAGTCATCAATCCATGGCCTCGGTAAGTGAACCGCATCAAAGACAGGCGGGCCCCAATCATAACGCACCGAATCGCGATGCGGCGTGCACTATCATCTCCTCGACCATGCTCCCCAACGAAACACCCCACACACCCGACGACCACCCCTACGCCTCGCGCGGCGGGCTGAAACTCGAGGCCGCGTTGCGCGCCTTCGGGCTCGACGTCGCTAACCACACCTGTGCCGACCTCGGCTGCTCCACCGGGGGATTTACCTCATGCCTCATCCACCATGGCGCAGCCCGTGTCTTCGCGGTCGATACGGCCTACGGCGAACTCGCGTGGGCCATGCGACAACACGACCGCGTCACCGTCATGGAACGCAGCAATGCCCTGCACACCGACCCGCACCCCGACGCGGCCCAGGGGGTCGACCTCGTCGTCATCGACCTGGGCTGGACCCGGCAGGCCAAGGCACTGCCCGCCGCGCTCAAGTGGCTGAAGCCCAACGTCACCGTAGGAGGGAGCCCACCCGACGACGCACATGCACCAACGCGGCCCGGCCAGATCATCACGCTGGTCAAGCCGCACTACGAAAGGCCCAGCGAGACCGGCGGCCGACGCAAGGGCGAACGCAAACGCCCGCCGATGCCCGAGGATGAGGCCCGGGCCGTGTGTGAGCAGGTCCTCGCATCGATCGACGCGGACGCCGCCCTCGGGCTGCGTGTCGTGGGCGTGATCGACAGCCCGCTGGCCGGGGGCAAGGGCGGCAACCTCGAACGCCTCGCGCTGCTGCAGCGCCGCTGAGGCAGGCGGCGCCTCACCCGTGCGCATCAAAGTACGCTGAACCTCCCCCACGCCGACGCTGAGTCCGCAAAGCGTCTGGTACAACCGCGCCCAGGGCTTTATCATGCGTCGTCCGCCCAACGTGTCACCCCGGAGCAACGCTTGAAGACTGTCTGCCCACACTGCAATAAGTGGTTCATGGTCAGCGACCGCGCCCTGGGCAAACGCGCCAAGTGCAAGGCATGCGGCGAGGTCTTCGTGGTTCGGCCCGAGGCGATCGACGATATCCCGATGCAGGAAGTCGCCCCGCCGAAGATGGGCTCGACCGCACGCATCATGCCCGCCAAGCCCCGCGAAATCGAGCCCCAGCCCCCGCGTGAGCTCGACCCCCTCGCCGCCCTGGCGAGCGCGGCCGACACGTCCCAGCACGACCACGCCGACCACAGCCAACGCGCCGCCCGCGAACGCGAGAGCTACCTCTCCCGACGCGAGCACGGCGAAAAGGGCCGACCCGCCCCCGGCGCCGGACTAGCCATGGTCCTGGGCATCATCGCCCTCGTCTTCGCCGCCGCCGCGACCGTCACCACCATCGTCCTCGCCGCGATGGGCAAGGCCCCTATGCCCGCGATCGTCGGCCTGTGCAGCGCTGCAGCACTGGGCGCCGGCCTCGCACTCTTCGCCATCATCAACGGCAACGGCGCACGCAAACGCATCCGGCGATCACGCGGCGTCCTCGACGGCAAGGGCACCGCCACCGCCGGCATGATGATGGGCTGGGGCGCACTGCTCATCTTCGGCATCCTCGCCGCCGTCGGCCTGGTCATCCTCATCAACACCGGCCCGGTCATCACCCAGACCAAAACCATCGTCAACTAGAGCCGCCAGACAACGCGGGCCCGCCCCACTCTGCCCCGCTGCTCAAGATCGCGTCCCGTCACGCCTCACGCGCGGACAGGGTGCAGGACCAAGATGCGCTAACGGCATCCGCCCATGAGCCCGCCCGCCGACGTCTTACCAGCCACTCTCGGCCACACCATCCGCAGCACACGCCTCCCCCGATGCCGTTTTCAGGGCCTCAGGGGCGTTTTTACACGACCGCCAGGGCCGATCCGGCAGGCCCCAGCCCGCCGTGCGCATAAAAAAACCGCCTCTGAGGAGCAGTGCTCACTCAGAGGCAGCTTCCGGGGGCAAACTTGTCTGGAGATATTGTAGCGCGAATCAATTACGAATGCAAGCGGGTTAGCCCATTTTTTTTGAGCCCGGGCAATCGGCCCCGAATCAACCCCCCTCGCCCGCGAGGACGCCCTCCTCCCCCTCGCTGCGGGCCACCGTCACCGCGCCCACCGAGTCGGAGAAGATGTTCACGACCGTCCGGCACATGTCCAGGGGCCGATCGATCGCGAAGATCACCGGCACGCCCACCGCGACGAGCGGGACATCCACGCCCTGCTGCTTGAGCTGCTCCTCCACCGACCGCAGGATCACGACGATCGCGACGATCGACGCCGAGGGCACCCCCGCGACGCCGACGCTGGTCAGCAGCGCCACGACGACGATCATGAACTGCTGCCCGATCGAGAGGTCGATCCCAAAGGCCTGGCAGATGAAGATCGCCGCGACACACTCGAACAGGGCCGTGCCATCCATATTCACCGTGGCACCCAGCGGGAGGACGAAGCTGGTGGTCTTGCGCGAAACGCCGGCCCGCTCTTCGACACACTCCATCGTCACGGGCAGCGTGCTTGAGGACGACGACGTCGAAAAGGCGGTCATCAACGCCGGGCCCATCGCCGCGTAGTGCCTCAGCGGATTCACCCGCGCTACCAGCAGCAGGATCAAGGGCATGACGACAAAGAAGTGCAGGCCCAGCGCGAGCAATACGGTCGCCACAAACTTGCCCATGCCCCACGCCAGCTCGTCGATCCGGTCGTCGGGGGCGAGCTTGGCGACCTGGACCGCGACCGTCGCGGCGATCAGCCCGAGCACCCCGATGGGCGCGAGCCGGAGCACAAAGTGGGTCACCGCCAGCGTGATGTCGTACACCGCCTCGATAAAACCGAGGAACACCGCCGACCGCTCGACGGCCAGACGCGTCGCGAAGAAGCCCACGAGCATCGACACGATGATGAGCCCGATGAAGTTGCCTTCGTTCGCGGCCTGGACGATGTTGGGCGGGACCATCGCCCGGAACACATCGAGGAAGTCGCGTGCGGTCTTGCCCGAGGTCTTGCCGTCCACCGCGGCGGCCTCGCTCTCAAACGACCCCGCCTGGGTCACGCTGAACAGCGTCTCGGGCCCGGCCGTCTTACCCGGGGCGATGAGGTTGACCAGCACGAGCCCGAGGATAATCGCGATCAGCGAGGTCGCGAGGTAGTACGCCAGGGTCTTGAGCCCGAGGCGGCGAAACGCGTCGCTCTTGCCCAGCCCGGCGATGGCGAGGATGATCGAGGTCGTGATGATCGGGATGACGATCAGCTTGAGCCCGTTGAGGAACAGGTCGCCGATGAGCTCGAGGATGAGAAACGGCACGCCGTCCTGCACGATCTGTGCTGCGCGCTCGGCATCGCCCGCTCGCTCGGCCGAGCCCAGCGCCTCGTAGGCCATCACCGCCCCGAGGCCGATGCCGATCACCAGCCCCAGCAGAATCTGCCAGTGCAGCGCCCAGGTCCAGGGCAGCAGCGGGTTTCGGGGACGGGCCGCATCGCGGGGCGAAGGATTAGCGCTCATCGTGTGAGTGTAATACGGAAGCGGCACGGAGTCCGCCGGGTTCCGCGCACAACGCTGGTTCTTTCGCGAAAGGAGGACGGCTGGCTGGCCACAAACAACACGGCTCGCGGCGGTATACCGTTACAACAACTGACCTCCCTCTCGATCTTTTTCGGCTGCCCCTCCCTGCTCGCGGTGAGGGGCCCGTATTGAGGGGGGCTTAGGTTTGAGTCTTGGATCACCGGTGCTGCGGGTCCAACCACCGACCCCCACCCCAGCCCTCCCCCTCCGAGGGGGAGGGAGCCAAGGCCGCTTGGGCAATCAGGATGCCAACGCTTGATGCGGGGAACCTCGCATAGGTTGCTACTTGGTTTTGATCGCGTCGCGCGCCAGCGCGATACCGAGGTACACCTTTACGTCGACACAGTCGCCCGACGCGCCGCGCTGCGCGACCCATTGCTCGGCCTCGCCGATCGGGACGCGATGGACCCGGATGTCTTCGCCCTCGCCCGCCGCCCCGCCGCCATCCCCGATGCGCGTTAGGCCGGTGGCGAGGAACAGGTCGATCGTCTCGCTGGTCATGCCCGGGCTGGTGCAGACCTGGTAAAGGTGTCGCATCGTTGCCGCGCGGTAGCCGGTCTCTTCCTCGAGCTCGCGACGCGCGGCACGCTCGAACGCCTCGTCCCGGTTTGCCCCGTCGCCCGCGAGCCCGGCGGGCAGCTCGATACACGCCCGACCCATCGGCACGCGGTGCTGCTCGATCAGGATCAGCTCGCCCGCCTCCGTCACCGCGACCACCGCCACCGCCCCGGCCGCGTTGTGCCGATCCACGTACTCCCATCGGCCACGCTTGACCATGCGCAGGAATCGGCCGGCGGCCATGACTTCGAGGGGGTCGGCTGGGGTGTCCTGCATCGCCACAGGGTAACGCGGCCGACTGGACCTGTCTGCCGTACTCGTACGTTCAGACACACCCATCACCGCAGTCATCCGGGGCTTCACGGACTCAGCCGCTGGCTTGGGTTGATATCGCCGGCATGGGCTTAGCAGTCGAAGCCGGAGACGTCGTAGTAGAACTCTTCGCGGACGATCTTGCCGTCTTTGACGGTGTAGCGGGCGGCCTCTTTCATCTGGAAGCGTTGGCCTTCCATCGGGCCGGCCTTGGGGGTGATGTCCATCTCGAAGATGCAGATGAAGTCGTCGCCGTTGGGGTACGGGCCTTCGCACGACCCGCTGTGGACCTCGTGGTTGTCGTACCACCACTTGGTTTTGGCGCGGATGGCCTCGATGCCGTTCATGACCTTGGGCATGTTCTCGTCGCCGCAGACTTCGACGCTTTCGATGTCGTCGCTGTAGAGCGTGTCGATGGCTTCGACGTTCTTGCCTTCCTGGCACAGCGCGACGAGTTTTTTGCCGACTTCGAGGCAGGGGTTGAGGGCTTGGTCGGTGGACATGTCGAGGCTCCTTGGGTTGGGTGGCTCACCGCGACGCGCGGCGAAAGTTCACCCGCCCTTTGTAATGGAGGCACGGCTGAAAGTCAAGTAAAAGTTAGGTAAATAGTCGGGTCGCCTGGCGGGCTTTACTCCGCCGATTCCGGGGCACCGTCCGCGTCGTCGTCGGCCGTCTCGGGGTCGGCGTTTTCTGCGGCTGCGCCGGTGCCGGCCTGGCCATGGGGCGTGGTGGTGTCGAGGGTGACCGGGCCGTCGGCGGCGTCGGCTTCGGGGGCCTGCGCGGCGGCGTTGGGCGGGGCGGGCGGGGCGGCGTCTCGGCCGGTCATGTTCGTGGATCGGCTGGCCATCACGGCGACGTAGCCCGCGATGCACAGCGCGGCGATCGCCACGGCCGAGGTGATGCCCGTCATCGCCATCAGGTGCTTCTGCTGCCGCTGCGACTGGCCGGCGATCTCGGCGAGCACGGCCCGCCCGGTCCGCTGGTCCTCGTGCACGCCCTCGATCGCGCCCGAGACCTTGTCGATCCCCGCCGCCATCTCGTGGTTCACCGCCTCGGTCTGCGAGAGCGTGTTGTTCAGCCGATCGTGCATGCCCGCGAGCGACTGCTCCTGCTGCCGGGTCGCGTCGGCGAGGCCGCCCAGCGCGCGGGTCAGCTCTTCGGTGGACTTGTTCTGCGTCTGCAGACTCTGCGACAGCCCCGAGAGCGTTTCGTTTTGACGATGTGTCGCTTCGGGGATCGAACGCATGACATCGGGAAGCTGCTCAATCACTTCGAGGATGCGGTCGCTTCGGCGGGACTGGTCTTCCATGTGCGTGCGCACCGCGGCCATCGTGTCGACCAGTTCCGTGTAGCCCTGGCGGAGCTCGTTGATCACGGCCTCTCGGCTGTTCTCTTCGCGTTTGACGACTTCGGTCGTGCCGTCCGCGTTGGCCGTGGGTTTGGCCTTGCGCGAAAACATGCCGCCGAGCTTCTGACGTAGGTTCCCAGCCATGTGACGCCTCCTTGCGTACCCGGAGTCGGAAATCGTGGCCGAAGACAGACACGGCCCTCCACCGGATTGTATCGGGCGACCCGCGGGCGGACGGCTACAATCCGCGCGCTTCACGGGACACTCACAAACCCAACGCGTTTCGTTCCGCCCGCGTCATGGGGTGCAGGGGTGGCGTGCACACTACTGGCCGGCGTGGTGCTGCTCGTAGTGGCTGCGGAGCAGGTCTTGGGCGAGCGGGTCGGTGAGGTCGTGGAGCACGGTGTGGACGTGGCCGACGCCGCCGTCCTGCGTGATGTATTCGATGACGAAGCGGTCTTGGCAGTAGATGCGGTAGTAGTGGGGTTCTTCGGGGTGGGTGGAGCCGGCCCAGGCGAAGTGGAGAGCGGGGATATCAATCGCGGCGCGGTGGTCGCGCTGGAAACGCCCGGCGTAGGCCTCGATGAGTTCGAGCAGCTTCTGCTGCGCGTCGGGTGCGAGATCACCCCAGGCGATGCCCGCGGGCTCGCGGATCGCGCGTTCCCGGCCCGGGCCGGTGATGATGTCGCGTGGGGCGTTGGCGAGCATCATCGCTTCGCGCTGCTCGTCGGTGAGTGTTGCGATGAATTCGAAGGCGCGGTGGTATTCGTCGGCGAGGATGCGTTTGCCCGCGTGCAGGCCCGCGGGGACGACGGCGGGGTTGGTGCCCATGAACATCGGGGTGGTGACGATGCCGCCGGCCGCGCCCGGCGCGTAGGTGAAGTTGAGCGAGAGGTGGTGGCCTTCGAAGCGCCAGCCCCACGCGGCGTCGGGGTCGGCGGGGTCGCCGAAGATCAGCAGGGCGTACTTGCCGGGGTCGCGGTAGTCGTCGCTTCGGTTTTCGAGTTCCTGCAGGACGGACTCAAGCCAGACGATGTCCATGGCCTTGAGGTAGCCGGCGTCGGAGAGCCCGGCCTGGAGGAGGTCGTTGAGGTCGTGCCGCTGGGCGTCGGTCATGTCGCCGATCGCCAGGCCCCGCCGACGCCGTGGGACGTAGTGCCAGTCGGCCCGGGCGTCGTGGTCGGTCGCGAGCAGCGCGTTGACGCGTTGGTCGTCGGACATCGAAGCGACCAGCGTGCTCGCCGCGACGCGGGCGGCGGTGTCGGCCGGCGCGGGCGGCGGGAGATCGACCCGATCACCGTCGGCCTTGCTGTCGGCGAGGTGGGTGACCTGCGTCGTTGGGGGTTCGGGCACGGTGTGCGACTGCTGCGGAGCATGTTGACACCCGACCAGCACAAGCCCGGCGGCGGCGAGGGGCAGTGTTCGTTTCATCCCGCAAGGGTAGCGGGTTGGGGCGGTTTAACCAAGGTGTCGCACCCCCAGCGGTCGGCCGAGCGGTTGGGAGCCACTACAATGCGGGCATGACGACTGACACCCCGAAGCTCGACGCGAAGCTGCTCGCGATCCTGGTCTGCCCACTCACGCGGAGCCCGCTGACCCAGGAGGACGGCTACCTGGTCGCGCAGCAGCCCGAGGGCGCGGGGCTGCGGTACCCGATCAAGGACGGCATCCCCGTGTTGCTGATGGATCAGGCGACCCTGCCCGACGGCGTCGCGACGCTCGATGCGTTCAAGGCGAAGTACGCGGACGTCATCCCGGCGTGAGGCGTGGGTGTGGGCTTGCTCGAAACTGAAGCGTCACTCAACCATGGCTGCCAGTAATCCAAAAAGCCCACGCTCGGTCAGCGTGGGCTTCGTGGTGTCGCGTGGTTTTGGCACAGGCCCGGTGTGGGGCTTAGCCGGCGACGGGGTTGAGGAAGCCGACGCGTCGTTCGTTGGCTTCGAACTCGGGGAAGAACTGGTGTGCGTCGCAGTTGAAGCCGTAGAGCGAGGCGAGTGACTCGGCGAAGACGCTGCGGAAGTCGACACTGACGGGGAGGTCGCGCCCCTGGTAGAGGTCGCGCCGGTTCAGGCCGTTGTACTCGCCATAAAGCCGGTTGCCGCGGACGGGTCCGCCGACGGCCATCATGAATCCGCCGTGGCCGTGGTCCGTGCCGTTGTTGCCGTTTTCGCGGACGGTTCGGCCAAACTCGGACATAACCAGGACGAGGGTCTTGTCCATGAGTGGGCCCAGGTCGTCGTGGAAGGCGCGGATGGACTTGGCAACGTGGTCCATCATGTTGGCGAAGGTGCCGGTCGCGCCGCCCTGGTAGGCGTGGTGGTCCCACCCGCCGTAGTCGAGCGCGGCGATCTCGAGGCCGACGCCGGCCTTGATGACCTTGGCGACGTCGGCGAGCTGGTTGCCCAGCCCGCCGTCGGGGTAGGCGTCGGGCCGGCCCCCGCCGACCAGGCGTTGGAGCCGGCGGAGTTTTTCGATGGTCTCGGAGCCGGCGGTGACGATCTCGAGTTGGCGTTCGTTGGCGTGGTCGCGTTCCTCGACCGTCGCGGGGCCGCCGCCGACGCGTGGGCCCTCCTCGGTCATGGCGGCCTCGCCGTCGCGTGCCTCGGCGTTGCCCTCGCAGGCGTACATGTCTTCGAAGGCGCGCATCGCGTCGTCCGCGCCGTAGCCGGGCACCGCCAGCACGGGGTACTCGCCGCGGAGCGACCGGGGCAGGGTGCTTTGCAGGGAGATCGCGCGGAGGTCGCGGTCGGCATTGGTGCGCGTCGCGGAGAGGAAGCGGTTGAGCCAGCCCTCGGTGATGGACTTCACGCCCGGTGCCGCGCGTTCCATGAAGTCCTGCGCATCGAAGTGGCTGCGGGTCGGGTGGGTGGAGCCCGCGTTGATGATGGCGGTCATGCGCTGGGCCTGGTAGAGCTCGTGCAGCGGCGCGAGCGCGGGGTGCAGGCCGAACATGTTGGTCACGGGGATGACGCCGGGGTTGTCCTCGCTCGCGTTGGCGGGGGTGGGCACACCGATGGTCGGGCGGAGGGTGTAGTAGTCCCGGTCGCCCGCGGGGATGACGGCGTTGAGGGCGTCGGCCCCGCCGCGGAGGTAGACGACGACGAGCGTGGGCGGGTTGCCGTCCTCACGCAGCGCCTGCGCCAGCGCCGCGGGCGAGAGCCCCAGCGCGGCCGCGCCCATCAGGGCAGAGGAAGAGGCAAGGAACTCGCGGCGGGTTGGGGACATATCGGGTACTCCGGGGTCGCGTCAAGGCAGTTTTTGCCACAGATTTACACAGATGGACACGGATCAAAACAGCGAGCCGGTCATGGATGTGCGTATGGCATTATTCAATAACGATGCAAGTCAGTCGGGCATCAAGTCCAGGTTTTTCTAAATCTGTGCGGATCTGTGTCAATCTGTGGCCACTCTTCCTACTGCTGCTGGAAGTCGGGCGAGCCCAGCAGCAGGCCCAGCAGGTCCGCGGCGCTGCGGTTGCCTTGGAGGTAGCGGTCGAGCACATCGTCGGTCCGGTCGCTCACACCGCCGGGCAGTACGCGCTGCACCAGCTTGTCTTTCATCTCGTCGCGGGGCAGGTTCGCCAGGACGCTTTCACCCACGCGGATGCCCTCGACCTGGTTGCGTGAAAGCCGCAGCGCGTACGACCAGCGGTACACCAGCACGCCCGGGTCGAGCCAGGCCTCGGCGGTATCTTCGTACCCCGTCGGGTCCTCGCAGCGGTAGATCGGCTGGCCCAGCAGCTCGATCGCCCGGCGGGTCTCGCCCCAGTTCTCCACCCGCGCGCCCGACGCACGCAACGCCGACACCACGTACTCAAAAGGCGTCTTGAACTTCACCTGATAGTTCTGGCGGAAGAGGAAGTCGTCGGACAGGATGATCGCCTCGTAGACCTGACGCAGGTCGCCGCCGGACCGGTCAAACACCCGGGCGACCTCGGCCACGAGCGCCTCGCTGGGCTCATCGTTGATGAGGTAGCGGCAGAGCTTTCGGCTGATGTGGTCGGCGGTGTAGTCGTGCCGGGCCAGCGCACGGATCACGGTGATGCCCTGGTCCTCGCCCCCGCCCCGCAGCAGCGTGCCCAGCACGCGTTTGTTGTTGGTGTCGTGGACATCCTCTCGGAAATAGAAGCCGTACTCGGGCAGGTTGCCCTGGCGGTCGGGGTTTTCGCCGTAGCCCGAGCCGTCCTCCCACCGCGCGGTCCAGCCGGTGAGCACCCGGGCCATCTCGGTGACGTCGCGCTGCGTGTACTCGCGGTCGACGCCCAGCGTGTGCAGCTCCATCAGCTCACGGGCGTAGTTCTCGTTGAGCCCGCGTTGTCGGCCAAGGGCTCGGATCGACCGGGGCACGTTGTCGCGCGCTTCAAAACGCTCAAGCAGCCGCTGCTCGCGCTCGGTCAACGGCTTCTGGCTGACGATGTTGTCGAGGTAGATCAGCATCGCCGGGTGTCGCGACGAGGCCAGCAGCATGTGCTCAAACTTGCCAAACGCGAATCGGCGGATGACCTGCTCTTCGTAGTGGTTGGCGAGGTAGCCGACGTCGTCCTTCTGCTGGTCGATGTTGAAGTGGTTACGCCAGAACTCGACGATGACCTCTTCGAACTGCCGCTCGGAGTAGACCGCGCGGTAGAGGGTCGCCTCCTGCAGCTCGCGTCGGATGCGTTCGCTGTTGCGGTTGCGGAGGTCTTCTTCTTCCTGGGTCGGCGGGTTGGTGGTGTAGGCCGGGCGGTAGGTGCGGAAGATGTCGCCCATGGACATCGTGGTCCACTGGTGCTCGGCCGCGAGGTAGGACTCGACGCGGTCGTTGGGGATCGTCTCGGGGTGGAGCTGCTGCTCGACCCACGACTCCCAGCCCATCTCCATGACCGCCTCGACCTGGCCGGGCGATGCGCCAAAGGACAGTCGGTTGAGCACGTGCACCGCGATCTCGCGTTCGGTCAGCGGCGCGCCCTGGTTGGTCTCGGGCACGGCCTGGGCCGGTCGCGATCGGCGGCCGCGGTCACGGTCCGACCCCCCGCCCACGCCCAGCTCCCGGGCGCGGCGCTCGGCGTCGCTCTCGCCGCCCCGCGTCGCCTGCGCCGCGATCGGGCCCGCGACCAAACACATCGCCAGCAGACAGGCAAGCGGCAGGCAAAAGCGGCGGGTCCGGCTCGGCGTCATGGGCATCTCACTTTGGGGGAGGCGATCCATCCAACTGCGACGGTTGCGCTATCGGTCATGTTACGCGGCCGATCGTCATTAAACCAGTGTTTTTAGACAAAGAACAGTGAATCAGGGCCTATAAATCAATCAGACTAGGCCTCCGTCAAGGCGGTCGGTGCCCTACCGACGTCACTGCCTGGGTGCCAGACAACCCCGCGCCGTATCACCTCATAATGTTTGGTGTATCCCACATCAGCGGGATCAGGCGTAGCGTGGGCGGAGCGAGTCCGCAAGCGATACCCACCGTCGAGACTCAAAGAATGTGGGCAGCGCCCGGTGGGTATCGTCGCGGACTCCTCCACCCACCCTACCCCTCACAGGTTGCTGGCGGTGAATTGCTTGGCGTCGGCATCCGCGTCCCACTCGTGGCTTGGGCCAAAGCGGTTCTCGTAGCCCTGCCACAACTCGAACCAGTACGCGAGGAACGGGTACGGGGCGAACCGGGCGTAGTGCTTCTCAATGCGCTTGTGCAGCTTGAGCGGGTCCTTGGGTCGGCGGACGTTGTGCGTCTTGCAGTAGTGGCGGTAGGTCTCGGTGTCGATGGCCAGCCGGTCGTAGTGGCCCAGGAGCATGAGGATGTTCGCAGCGGCGTAGGGGCCGATGCCGTGGAGCTTCTTGGCGGCCTCGTAGCAGTCGTCGCTGGTGCGGTCGGGGTGCTCGAACCAGTCGAGGTCGACGCTGCCGTCCAGGATGTTGCGGGCGAGCTGGACGATGCGTCCGGCGCGGTAGCCGACCCGGCAGACGCTCTTGAGCCGGGCTTCGCCGAAGTCCGCGACCTGCTCGGGGGTGGGGAACCCGCCGTGGCCGACGTGCTCGACGAGCTGGGCGTTCATGTTGACGGTGTTGGGCCAGGTGACGTTGCAGGAGGTGATGGTCTTGACGATGTCCTCGAAGAGGTTTTCGCCGCGAAACAGCCGACCAAACCCGCGCCTCTTCGCGGCCGGGCAGAGGGTGTACCACCCGCGCAGGTCGCTATCGACGCGGAGCATGCGGACGACTTTTTGTTTGATGAGGCCGTGGTGTTTACGCGCCAGCGTGCGGTCGCAGTGGATGGTGAGCGGCTTGGGTGGCACAGGCATCCTGCCTGTGCTCGACAGGCTGGAAGCCTGTCCCACCTTGCGCGTCCGGGCCTGCACGACCCGGCAGCGCACGATGCGCCCGTCGCCGTCACGCAGCACGCGGTGGAGCTGCTGCTTGTCCTTGTCCCACCGTGTCGGCGCGAGCAGGAAGTGCCCATACGAACACACCGCCGTATACAGCTCAAAGTCACGCGGCACAGGAAGGGTGAGCTTGGTGGGCATGGGCTTAGACAGGTCTGATCTACTCAGATAGGTCTGGACTGGTTGCTTAAGCAACCCGTCCAAGCGGTCAATACGATCGTTCCTGAACGCTCACCGCCGGAAGTTCGCGACCTCTTTGCCGCTGTCGGGCAGGCGTTTGTCCAGTGGGAACAGGCGGTCGGCGATGAGCTTGCACTGGCGGTCGCCGAGGTGGCGGTAGGTGTCGTAGTGCTGCTCGAGCTCGCGTTTGAGTTCGTCGGCCGAGACACCGATGTCGGGCGCCCAGAGCCCGGCGTACTCTTCGATGGCCTCGATACAGCGCTGCTTGTCCCACTCGAAGTGGTACTGGTAGCCGTAGGTCGTGAGCCCGACGCGGAAACACTGGGCCTTGCAGTGCTCGGAGGAGGCCAGGGGCATGGGCGTCCCGCCGGGGGGCAGGGCGGTGACCTCGTAGGCGTGCGAGTGCATCTGCAGGGTGTCCCAGGGCAGGCCGGCCAGAAGCGGGTCGGTCGTGCCAAAGAACGACTGCGTGACCTTGGCCATGCCCAGCTCGGGCCGACTGGCGCGGGCGACCTCGCCGCCCAGGGCGACGGCGATAAGCTGCGCGCCCAGGCAGACGCCGACGATCGGAAGCCCTGCCTCGTGGGCCTGCTGGATCAGCTCGATCTCACGCGCCATCCACGGGTAGCGGTCCATCTCGTCAACGTTCTGGCCCCCGCCCATGATGACTAGCCCGTCGAGGTTGTCGAGGTCGGGGGGGAGGGGTTCATCGCGGTGGGGCCGGACGACGTGGAGCTTGTGGCCGTGGTCGCTGAGGGTGGCGCTGAGGCGCTGGGCCGAGTCGATCAGGGCGTGTTCGGTAACGAGGATGGCCATGGTGTTGCGTGACGAATAGGGGGAACAGGTTGAGCGTAGGGTCCGGGATCGCCTGGGGTTTGGCAAGCGCGGGTGCTGGGAAGTGTCACAGCCCCCCGATGCCCGCAGTGTTGCTGGGGCCACACAGCGGGCATCGGGGGGCAGTTGTGCGATGTGATGCTGGGGCGGGAGATCG
>JBITAC010000050.1:0-3399 GCA_044439905.1 Phycisphaerales bacterium JB063
AGCCCGCGCCAGTCGATCGCCTTGCCGGCCACGTTGTGCCGGACGCGGAACCGCTTCACGTCGCTGTCGAAGTCCTCCTCCTCCATGACCACGGGGGTCTCCTCGCCTTCGAGGAAACACAGCTCCACCGTGTCACACACGCGCGGATCGCTGGCCAGATACCACTGGTCCTCGCTGTCGGCGTCCAGGCGTGGGTCGCTCGTTACCTTGAGTGTCGAGACGAATGCGTATGGGTTGGTCGTGTACTCGGCGTCACTCGACCCCTTCTGCCGCAGCTCGGTCGCCGCAACCAGGGCCCGCGCCTCGTCCTCGATGTCGACGGGGACGATCAGGTGGCTCGGCCGCAGGTTCAGCACCGCGCCCTCGGCGTCGGTCTGCTTGGCCATCGCCTTACGCCCGGACGACAGGTTGGCGTTCGTCAGAGCCCCGGTCCCGATGTTCGAGTGTGCCGTGGCGAACAGGGCCACGTTGTCGCCCATGTTGGCGTTGGCGGTCAGCACCTGATAGCACAAGTCGTCCTCCAACCGCCGGCACGCGCCGGAGGCCATCTGAGGCAGACGGTCGAACGCGCTCAAGTCGTCGTTGATGATCGCCTGACGCGTGAGCGTGGTGCCGATGGAGTACGTCGCCAGCTCGTAGACCTCTTTGCTCTCGCCGATCGAGACGTAGGTGGTTTCGTCACCCTCGGGCAGCAGGATCGGCGTCGGCAGCGAGTGCAGCTGGTTGACCTTGATCTGCTTGAAGTCGGGGTGAGCCCGACGCCCGGCCCACATGCCCCAGGTGCTTGGGTACTCTTCGTACATGTTCCGCAACGACTTACCCAAGGCGTCGGCGAGGATGTTGGGGAAGTCGCTCGTGGACTGGCTCAGGGCCAGCGTGCGGGACCGCAGCAGCGCGTCGGCCACCTGCCCCGGTGCCATGTTCATCGCGTTGCGGACTCCCATCGCCCCCAGCCACAGCCGGCCGGTTTCGACCAGCGGGCGGTGGGCGAACTCGACGTGTCGCGGGTGGGCCTGCTTGAGCCGGGCACCCAGCCGCAGGGCCAGGGCGTCGGTCACGGCTGGGCCGATGCTGTTCAGGTTCAGGTCATAGCCGCCGGTGGTGGTGGTGGTCGAGGTGGGCATATTGTGGGGTTCTCGGTTCAGTGTGTTGATTGCGGACAGGGCGGCGGCTTCGGCCGACGCGCCGGAGTTGATGCACTGCGTGATCCACGCCTCGTCACGGCCGGCCTTTGCCGCGATGCCACGGATCGTCAGGCAGCGGGTGCGTTCGGCCAAGACCAGCGAATTTTGCCCGGACGGCTTCCCACTTGCGGCGAGGGTCGGGTCGCCAGTCCCCGGTAATGCGGCGTCGTCGCCTTCGGGCTTTTTTGCGGCATCGACCTTGGCCTTCGCCTCGTCGTCAAGCCCCTCATAGAACGCGGCAGCGTCGGCGTCAGGGGCCATGCCCATGTCGGTGAGGACGGCCAGTTGTTCGGCGGTGAAATCCATCGTGTTTGTTCCTTGTTTGGCCGAGAGTAGCCCGGCTGGGTTTGCAGCCGGCGTGCCCACGAGATCAACGGCAGAAAGCCCCTGAACTCGGAGCAAGTCGCCCGGCTCGATTGAAAAACGGTTGGTCGAGATCGAGAGCCCGAACGAGCCCGGGTCGCTGGCAGCAATCGCAAGGATGCGCGCGGCATCCGGGTCGCTCGGGCTGTAGAAGTGAACATCGCCGACTACCTTGTCGCCGACGACGCGGGCTTTCTCGATCCAGCCCACGCGGTAGGGCAGGTCGTCGTCCGCGTGCAGCTCCGCGTGTGTCATGCGGACCTTGCAGGGGCCGGCGTTCACCGCGTCCGCCACCTGTTGCAGCGTCACGCGGTCGACCTGCATCCGCGAACCGTCGCCCGCAGACGGCAGC
The DNA here is from genome assembly GCA_044439905.1 of Phycisphaerales bacterium JB063. Lineage (GTDB taxonomy): Bacteria > Planctomycetota > Phycisphaerae > Phycisphaerales > Phycisphaeraceae > JAHQVV01. The sequence goes on from JBITAC010000050.1 coordinate 1,900, forward strand.
GTCCGGCCCAGCGTGATGATCGCCGCGCCATAAATCACACCCGCGTCTGCGTCGACGGTCAGCGAGGAGGTCGTCGCGGCTCGTAGGTTCAAGGGCTCAGGCATCGGTCTCGGCCTCCTGCATCTTGGCGAGCGACGCCGCCGCATGAGCCGCGACCTCGCCAGCGATGCCCTGCTCGAACGGGCCGGGGATGAACTCGCGGTCGGTCCAGTCGGCCGCGTACATGGGGAATGCGACCTTGTGAACACCAAACATCGCCAGCGCTGCGACCCGGCGCTGCATCCAGTCAAAGACGGCGAATCGGTCGGTGAAGACCACGCCGTCGTCGTCCACGTCGAACGCCAGCCGGCCCCCGGCCAGCTCGTCGCGGACCTGCTGCGGGCTCAGGCCCAGCTGCTCGGCGAAGTCGTGCAGCTCGACGCGGGTATCGGGGGTGATATCGCTCATGGGGTCATTCTCCAGAGTGCGGGGTTGCGTTTTCCAACGGTTGGAAAGAATTGTCCTCGGGCTCGATGACCAGCTTCCAGCGGGTCGCGCAGCCCTTGCAGACGACGTACCGCAGCCGTGACCCGTCCGACTCGGCGGGCATCGACTTGTACGGATGCAGGTCCGCCGAGCCGCACGACAGGCACCTGGGGCGGCGCTCGGTCCAGAAGATGTAGCGGTCATCATCCAGCATCGCCACCCCCCAGCAGCTCCAGGCCCCAGCACCTGCCGCCCGGCGACACGACGCGACGCCACAGACCGCGACGCGCGCCCGCGTCCAACGCACGGGCGTTCAAAGTGGTATCCGAGTGCGACAACCGATCGACGCCAAACCATGCGGCGGTGCGTAACGCGACCACACCCTCGGCCGCGTGGTCCTGCCGGTCACGCCACGGACGCCACTCCCAGCCACGGTGGGTCGGTGGCTCGGGCTCATTGGCAATCGCCGCCAGGTCGGCCCGTGCCCCGGCGAGGATGATCTTGATTCGTTCGCTTTGTGTCATTGCAGCGTCCTATCGTTGTTGTTGGTTGCCAATAGAAAGGGAGTTTCGCCCCCCGATACCAACCCCTGCGTAGTGAAGTCCCCTTACCGCAAGGACCCAACTAAATTGCACGGCGACGGGGCGGCATGGGGGTGAGGCAGCGTGACTGGGCCGCAGTGGGCCGCGACCCAACCCATTGCATTCCTTACTCTGTATATGTGTCATCTGAGAAACTCCTGCATTGGAAAAAGTCCGCGGACCATCGCGGCCCACCCTCGGCTAAACCCCTAGCCCGATGCCCTCATAGATACGGTCGCGTCCTGTCTCGGTCCGCACGCGACGCACGGCCACGCCCCCGACCACGGCCCGCAGGTCGCGCCCGAAGCTCTGGATCGTGCCCGGATGGGTCCGCCCCGCGTCGTCGCACCACTTGACCCACTCGGTGTAGAGCGTGTTGCAGTTGACCCGCCGCCCGGGCTCGACGGTGCAGCAGTCCTCGACGAACGCCCCGACCGGCGAACCCAGCTCGGCC
>JBITAC010000051.1:0-4090 GCA_044439905.1 Phycisphaerales bacterium JB063
CCTGCACTGGGACATGGTCTGCGACATGCGCCCGCGCAAACACGAAGACGGCACCACCGACCCGACCTCCGGCGGGACCATCACCGTCGACGGCGAAGTCATCCAACGCGACGGCGTGTTCGTGTTTGATGGCTGGCCGGGGAGCTAACAGACGCCGTTCAGCGTGCTGGTTGATCGGTACCGCCCAGCCGTTCGCGCCAAGGCGTCGGGTCCATCGCAAGGTGCATCAATCCGACAACAAGCAGCGTGTCCGTATGAGCGTGATACAGAACGCCGTAGGGAAAGCGGGCCAGACGGTACCGCCGGATCGAACTTGTAAACACAGGCCAAGCGCTGGGGAAATCGCGGATCCGTTCGGTGGCTTCGGCGAACTCAGCCGCAAACTCGTACCCGAGGCCGGGCACCTACTGGTTGTAGTAAGCCACCGCCTGCTCCAGTTCCGCAGACGCGACGCGAAGCATCCGGTACTTCACGGCTGATCCTTGTTGATTCGGTCCAGCACGTCCGACAGCGGTTCGTCCGGCAACTCGCCGGATTCCCATGCCGCGAGCCGCGCGGCCGATTCCCTGCGCCAGGCCTCGTCGATCGACGCATCGGTCGGCATGAAGCTCGAAAGGATCGCGTTGACCAGCTCGGCACGTTCGACCGGGCCAAGCCGCAACGCCTGGTCATAGACTTCGCGGACATTTGTCACCATTATCAGCCGCCTTTCTGCTTGATGCAGTATACCTGCGGCCTGCCGTTACAAGTCATCGCCGTTGACAAAGGCATAGAGGATCGCGCAGACGAAGCGCATCGCGATGAGCGTGAGCTCGAACATGACTGGTGGCTCCCCGGGGCGTTAGGTCTGGGTCGGGCCGCCCCTTGCTGCCCGTGCCCGCGTCGGCGGGCCGGGGGCTTGGTGACCCGCAAGCGAGTGTAAGGCGGGGCGAGGCCACGGCGGTGAGAAAGCAGGCGTTACATTTCGCGGGCGCGGCAAAACAACCTGTAAAACCTCAAGCTACGCCGGCTTGATCCCCTGCGTGTACCGCTTCTTACGCAGGTGCTCGGTGATCTCGCTGGCGAACCCGGCCCCCGCGGGCTGCGCCTCAAGCAGCTTCGCCATCGCCTCGGCCTTCTCGTCCTGGCCCGTCCAGCGGAAGATGTTTGCCAGCACCCAACGCGCGTGGACCGACTCGGGGTCGCGCTGAAGCGCCTCGTTAAGCGACCGCTCCGCCTCGTCCGCCCGGCGGTCGCGGAACTGGCACATCCCCAGCGCCGCCCACGCGTCGGGCTGGTCGGGCGCGACATCGATCGCACGCATCGCCGCCTTCTCCGCAACACGCGGGGCACGCTCGTACGACATGAAGAGCGCGTACCGCACCCAGGCCTGCGCGAGCCGGTCCGCGTCGACCTCAAGCTCAAGGATCTTCTCATACGACTGCTGCGCCTGGCTCAGCCGATCGATCCCCCAGGCCGTATCCGCCAGGGCCTGGTGGCCGATGATCGAGTTGGGGTCCAGCCCCACCGCGATCCGCGCCTCGTCGTACGCGCGCTCGAGCTGCCCCATCATCCGCAAGGCCTCGGCCCGCAGCGCGTGGACGGCCCCCTTCTCCGGGAAGCTCGCCGCAAGCCGATCCAGCACCGCCAGCGCCTGCTGCGGCTGCCCTGCGTGCAGCGCCAAGGAGGCCTGTCGGGTCAGGGCGTGGTAGGGCTCGGCGGTCATGGGCGCGGCCTGGGGGTGACTGGATGGGTGGTCTGGACGTTGCCGGGCCGTTATCCTAGGTTGTGGACAGATTCGGGGAAAGCCCCATCGCGGGCCCGCCATACCCCGCCGCGGGGCCCGCAACCCGGGCGGGCGAAATCCCGGTGAACCCCACTCGACACCGGCCGTCGGGATTTGTACACTATTGGGCTCGCCCGGGCGGCTGCGCCCGGCGAAACGACCCACCACGATTGGCCCCACGGGCCAGCGAGCGAGGCCTCCCATGAGCCAGGACATCATTGCCGCTGTACAAGCGAAGCAACTCAAGCAAGACCTTACCGAAGTGAACATCGGCGACACCGTCGACGTCCACGTCCGCATCGTCGAAGGCCAGAAGGAACGTATCCAGGTCTTCAACGGCGTGGTGATCAAGATGCAGAACGGCGGCATCGAACGCACCGTCACCGTCCGACGCATCGTCGCGAACGAAGGTGTCGAACGCACCTTCCCCCTGCACAGCCCCCGCGTCGCCAAGATCGACGTCGTCCGCCACGGCGACGCCCGCCGCGCCAAGCTCTACTACCTCCGCGACCGCGTGGGTAAGAAGCGCCGCCTCCGCGACCGCCGACGCGGCCTCGAAGCACTCACCATGCGCAAGGAAGAGGCCGCCAACAAACAGGCCCAGGCCGCGGCCCCCGCAGAGGCCGCACCAGCCGCGGCGGAATAACCCCCCGGACAACGCACCGCCCCGCGGTACGCCGGTCCTGCACGAACTCTATCGACCCCGCCCACAAGGCGGGGTTTTTCTTTGCACGTCAACCGTCTGCGGGCACCGCCCGCGTGTGCCTTGACCGATCAAGCGCAACCCCGAACCTCTAAGATACCCCCCATGACCAAGCCCACCCCCGCCGCCGACCCCGCGCACGACAACGACGCCCCCACCGCCTCGGGCCTCGCCAAAATCGTCGCCGACCGCAAGGCCAAGCTGGCCAAGCTCCGCGACGAGTTCGAGCTCGACCCCTACGGCCACCGGGTCGACGGCATCGTCTCCCTCGCGGACGCACGCAACGCCTACGACCCCGCCGCCGACGACACCTTCCGCGCCGGCGAGAACGCCGTCCGCGAGGCCAAGAAGGCCGGCACCCCCGAGGACCAGTGGCCCACGCCGGTGGACGGCCGGCCCGTGGTACGCGTCGCGGGCCGGGTCATGCAGCACCGCGTCATGGGCAACCTCATCTTCATGTCCCTCCGCGACGAGACGGGCGACATGCAGATCGCCGTCAGCAAAAAGCAGGTCGGCCAGCCCTGCTTCAAGATCGCCAAGCAGGTCGACCTGTCCGACATCGTCGCCGTCACCGGCCCCATCGGCCAAACCAACACCGGCGAAATCACCGTCTGGGCGCAGCCGACTCCCGCCCCGGCGGAACCCGCTTCAACGGGCAGTCATCCCAGCGGTGCCTCCGGAAGCGACCCCCTTGGCGAATCGGGCCTCCGCTTCCTCACCAAGTCCATCGCCCCACCGCCGGGCAAGCACCACGGCCTCACCGACCCCGAGACCCGCTACCGCAAGCGATACGTCGATCTGCACACCAACCCGCACGTCATGCGCACCATGCAGCTCCGCATCCGCATCATCGACGAAATGCGAGACTACCTCCGCGGCCGAGGCTTCCTCGAAGTCGAAACGCCCATGCTCCAGACACTCCACGGCGGCGCGGCCGCACGCCCCTTCAATACCCACCACAACGCCCTCGACCTCCCCCTCACCCTCCGCATCGCGCCCGAGCTCTACCTCAAGCGGCTCCTCGTCGGCGGGATGACCAAGGTCTTCGAGATCAACCGCAACTTCCGCAACGAAGGCATCAGCCCACGCCACAACCCCGAGTTCACCATGCTCGAGGCCTACGAGGCGTACGGCAACTGGGAAACCATGGCCGACCTCGTCGAAGACATGGTCTGCACCATCGCGGAGAAGATCTTCGGCACTTTGATCATTGAGCACGGACTGCCTGCCGAAACAAATCCCACAAACGAACCCGGCGTGCCCGCTTCAGCGGGCACGGATGCGGGTGGGGACCAAGAAGATTCAGACAACGCCAAGCCGCCAAGCCGCCAAGCCGCCAAGAAGACGATCAACCTCACCCGACCTTGGAAGCGCATCTCGATGGTAGATTTGGTGGAAGAGCACACGGGCTGGAAGTTTGACAAACAACCGCTAGATGATGCGACGATCAAGCAACTCGCCGGCGAGTATCGCTTCAAAAAAAATTGGGATGATTATCAGGACCCGGAAGCTGCAGAACCAAAAGACGTTGTTAGTGATAGTGAGATCGAGTCGTATTACAAGCTTCGCGACAAACTCAAGTCAATGTCGCCCGCCGAACAACTCGTTGAAATCTATGAGAA
>JBITAC010000052.1:0-8992 GCA_044439905.1 Phycisphaerales bacterium JB063
CAACAACCACTTCTTGGCCACCGCGCTGCGCGGCGTCATCTCCCAGCGCCTCGTCCGCACCCTCGACCCCGAGCGACGCGTCGAGTACGACATCAGCCACGCCCCCGAAATCTTCTCGCCCATCACCCACCTGCTCAAGGAGGGCGAGGGCAAGACCTTCTACGCACCCGGCGCCGGCGAAGGGCACACCGGGTACAACGGCCGAACCGGCGTCTACGAGGTCATGGCCATGACCCCCCACCTGCGCGACCTCGTGGCCAACGGTGCCGACACCGGCACGATCCGCGAACAGGCGCTCAAAGACGGCATGCGCGACTTCAAGTCCAACGCGCTCCTAAAAGTCGCCCGCGGCGTCACCGCCATCGAAGAAGTCTTCCGCGTCATCCCGGCGGAGTATTTGGACGAGTAGGCGTCCCCATACAACCATTGGCCTTCTACATGACCATGCCACAGTTCGCCGATATCTCAGGCCTAACCTTGATGTTGTTGTTACCCATATGGCTCATCATCCGGCTCCAGTGGATCGGCTTGTTGCTCGGGGTCTTAGCTTTCTGGTGGATCGGTGTTGCGTTGGGCTATGTCCTCTCGGCATTGGATCCACAACGAGAAGGTGCAATGGGCGACCTTCTTTGGATCACGGGCGGATGGATGGCAGGTATTGCCTACTGCCTACCAATTTTGGGAATCAGAGAATTCTTTGCATGGCTAATCCGTGACGGCAAAGCAACATCAGAGACCAAGTAGCCAAGCCGGGTGCCACATAGCGCAGCGATGTGCGAGCACCTAACACGCCTGATTCACCCGTACACAGCTGCGCTGTGTGGCACCCGCTTTTCTTCCTGTTCCCCTTTCCCCTCACCGAAGGAGCACCGCTCATGGGTAACCCGTTCTGCCATATCGAACTGAACACGACCGACCTGGACCAGGCCAAGTCGTTCTACAGCGATCTCTTCGACTGGAAGCTGCAGGACATGCCGATGCCCGGGGGGACGTACACGCTGATCGACGCGGGCTCGGGCGATGGGCCCGGCTGCGGCGGCGGGATGATGAGCCACCCGGTCGAGGGCGTGCCGTCGCACTGGATGTCGTACATCGCGGTAGATGACCTTAACGCCTCGATCACGAAGGTGGAGGAACTGGGCGGCAAGGTGCTGTGCCCGCGCACGGAAGTACCCGAGATGGGCTGGTTCGCGGTGGCCCAGGACCCGACCGGCGCGGCGTTCGCGATGTGGGAGTCGGCGAAGAAGGGGTAGCCAACCTATAGTGGCCGGGGTGGAGCGAGTCCGCGAGCGACCCCCCGGAAGGGGCCGTACGCAAGCCGATCCTTGCGTCGCGTTCCGGGGGCTCGCGGACTCGACCCCGGCCACCAGCCGCTCCCTCACGGTCGCGGCTCGTTGATCGCGAAGACTGTTTCACCTGCGTAATGTTCTACACAACAACAAAGCCCCGCGCATCTGCGCGGGGCTTTGCTGCTTTGTTGCTGATCGCTGAAAGCCAACGCTACGCGGTCTTGTCTTTGAGCTCGGCGTCGGCGGCGTTTTTCTTGACCGACTCGATGCCGTTATCCCGGGCCGACTCGGACGAATACATCTCGCTCTTGCCGATGATCTGGCCGTTGCCCGCGTTGAGGGAGAAGAACGGCGAGCCGTCTTTCGCGGTCTTGCGCTCGAAGCGTTCGTCGAGCACACCGTTGGTCCGGCAGGACTCGATGCCGTTCATCGCCCCGCCCTTGTCGGCGTACATCTGGCTGGTGAGGATGACCTCGTGGTTGCCGGCCTTGAGGTTGAAGTAGAACTTGCCTGTGTTTTCGGATTTCTCGAGGACGTAGCTGCCTGCCATGTTGGACCTTTCGGATCGAGGAGGGTTCAATTCGCCGCGACGCACACGCCCCGCACGGCCTATGAAGGTTACGCCGAATCACGCACCGCCACAACCCCCGCGCCGCAAGCCGAGCCGGGCCAACACGATCCAAACAAAGCGCCGCTTATTCGTGCCGCAGGTCCGCCCAGACGGGGAAGTGGTCCGAGGGGTTTCGGCCGTCGACCTTGCCGTGGTCGATGCCGGCCGCTTGGACAAGTACGCCGGGTGAGACGAGGACCCAGTCGATGCGCGGGCTGTCGGTGCGGTCGCGGAAGCTGTTGAATGTCCCCTCGCCCGCGCCCTCGGGCAGCGGCTCGCGGTGGTCTGCGGTGAGCAGGGAATCGAGCAGTGCCTCGCCGTGCTCGGGCCCGCACAGCGCGGCGTAGGCGTCGGTCTCGACGCCGGAGTTGAAGTCGCCCATGAGGATGGCGGGCGCGCCGCCCAGCGCGGCGCGTTGGTCCTGGATGAAGCGTGACAGCAGCTTGGCCGACTCGGTGCGTGCGATGAGCCCGCGGTGGTCGAAGTGCGCGTTGACGACGAGCCATCGCTGCTGCGTGTTGCGGTCTTCGAGGACGAGCCAGGTGGCCATGCGTGTCATGGAGGCGTCCCACCCGACGCTGCCGGGGACGTCGGGCGTGTCGCTGAGCCAGAGGTGGCCGTGGTCGCGGAGCTCGAATCGCGCAGTGCGGTAGAAGACGGCGGTCATCTCGCCGCGGTCTTCGCCATCGTCGCGTCCGACGCCGATGTACGCGTAGCCGTCGAGCTGTTCGTGCAGGTAGCGGGCGGGCTGGCGGTAGGCCTCCTGCACGCCAAAGACGTCGGGGTCAAGCCGTTCGAGCGTCTGCACCACGCGGTGGCGTCGGTTGCCCCAGTAGTCGGGCCCGTCGTCGCGGTTGGGGTAGCGGATGTTGAACGAGACCGCGCGGAAGGTCGTGTCGGCTTGGCTATCCATATCGTGCGACTCGGGTCCGGGGTTTGATGCGGCGGCGTCGCCCCGCGGCGTCGTCGCGCAGCCGGCGAGCCCGAGGCAGAGGAGCAAGAGGCAGGCGCAGAAAGCCGACCGCATCGCGTGCGACGCACCGCTGATCCGCGGGGCCGTGACGCTGATCGCTCGGCATACACCAGGACATTCGATACACGGGGTGGCGGGGTAAGTTTTCATTGCTTCGCTAACACCTCGATCATGGCTTTACAAAACGCGGGACAGTCGTCGGGCTTGCGGGCGCTGACGTGGTGGCGGTCGACGACGGTTTCTTCATCGACCCACGTGCTGACGCCGGCGTTGAGCAGGTCGTCTTTGATGCCCGGCGTGCTGGTGTATCGGTAGCCCTTGACCACGTTCGCGGAGATGTTGATCCATGCCCCGTGGCAGATCGAGCCGAGCATCTTGCCCTGAGCGTCGATATCGGCGGTGAGGCGTTTGACCTCGTCGTAGCGCCGCAGCTTGTCGGGCATCCACCCGCCAGGCACGACGAGCCCGTCAAAGTCCTTGGCGTCGAGGTCCGCGAGCTTCGCCTCGCTCACCTGCGGGTAGCCGTGCTTGCCCTTGTGCGTGACGCCCGCCTCGATGCCCGCGACCACGACGTCGCAACCCGCCTCCCGCAGGCGGTACTTGGGGTACTGCAGCTCCATGTCCTCGTAGTCGTCGCCCAGAAAAATCAGGATACGCTTCCCGCTGATGTCCGGCATAGCTCGGCTCGCTTTGTCGATATAGTGCGTTCAATACGATGCAAACAACACCCACCAGCATAACGGCAAAACCCCTCGGCCAATGCCCAGCCCACGCCGCCCGGCTCGTCGCGCTCGCGATGCTCCTGCTCGTGGTGCTCGGCTGCCGGTCCAACACAAACACCCACACGCTCGGGCCCGACCCGACCCAGGCCGCGCAGCTGCCCGCGATCCCGCGCGAGTTCCGCGGGGTATGGGTCGCCTCGGTCGCTAACATCGACTGGCCCAGCGCACCGGGCCTGACCGCCGACCAGCAGCGGGCCGAGCTCGTCTTCCTGCTCGACACCTGCGTCGAGCTCAACCTCAACGCGGTCATCCTGCAGGTGCGTCCCGCGTGCGATGCGCTGTACCCCTCGCCGATCGAGCCGTGGAGCGTCTACCTCACCGGGGCCGAGGGGCAGGCACCCGCACCCGAGTACGACCCGTTGCACTTCGCGGTGACCCAGGCGCACGCCCGCGGGCTCGAGCTGCACGCCTGGTTCAACCCCTTCCGCGCCGGGCACGCCACCTTCCGCGGTGAACACGCAGCGAACCACATCTCCAACACCCACCCGCACCTGGTCCGAAGCTACGGCCGACAGCTCTGGCTCGACCCGGGCGACGCCGACGCACGCGCCCACTCCCTCAAGGTCATCCGCGACGTCGTCGAACGCTACGACATCGACGGCGTCCACCTCGACGACTACTTCTACCCCTACCCCGTCAACGGCGACGACGGCACCACCCTCGACTTCCCCGACGAGCTCACCTACAAACGCTACCAGGAGGCCGGCGGCCAACTCCCCCGCAACGACTGGCGACGCGACAACGTCAACACCTTCGTACGCGACCTCTACACCAGCGTGAAAGAGCTCAAGCCCCACGTCCAGGTCGGCATCAGCCCGTTTGGCATCTACCGCCCGGGCCACCCCGCCTACGTCAAGGGTTTCGACCAATACGAACGCATCTACGCCGACGCCAAACGCTGGCTCGACGCCGGCTGGTGCGACTACTTCGTGCCCCAGCTCTACTGGGCGATCGACAACCCCGACCACTCCTTCACCGGGCTGCTCCGCTGGTGGCACGCCAACAACAACGCCGGCCGACACCTCTACCCCGGGCTCTACACCAGCCGCACCGAGGACGGCAGCGCCCGCGGCTTCCGCGCCACCGAGGTCCCCTACCAGGTCCGATGGTCGCGCATCCTCGCCCAGGAAGCCGGCGTCGCGCAGGGGCATGTCCACTTCTCGATGCGCGCCCTGCTGCAGAACCGCGCCGGCCTCGCAGACACGCTGGGCGAATCGCACTACGCCCACCCCGCGCTCACCCCGGCCAGCCCCTGGCTCACCGACCAACGCCCGAGCCCACCCCAGCCCGACGCCGGCTACACCCTCGAGGCCGGGCTGCTCGGCATCACCGTCACCCCCGACTCGCTCACCGGCGCACGCCTCTGGGTCGTGCAGGTCCAACGCGGCGGCGCATGGCAATACGACCTCTTCCCCGCAAGCGAATCGCGCATCGCCCTACCCCTGCGCGGCCGCGGCACCATCGACCGCGTCGCCATCTGGACCGTCGACCGCGCAGGCGTCGGCAGCGCGGTGGTCGAAGTGCAAGCGGCGGAGTAGCGAAACGCCAACACCATGTAAAACGCAAGATCCCCGCGCGTGGCCTGGTCGCCTAAGCGACCAGGCCGAGCCCCAGGCATGTCTGCCCACGACTTGCCGATTAGTTCGGGTCCACCGGGATCACAAACGTCGGCACATCATCGTCGCCGTTGTCGCGCGGCTCGACCTCGATCCACCGCGTGACATCCGGCCCGCCGACGACCATGTACTCCGCCAGCTTGCCCGGCCGAGTCATACGGACCTCGCGCGTCTGGTAGCCCGGGGCACGGAGGAAGTAGCTGTCCGAGCTCTGGGGCTTGTCGAGTTCGATCCAGCCCTCGGCGTTGGCCGGCTCGGTGGACTTAAGGTAGGTCGATCCGCCGCGGGGGTCGGTGTAGTCGTAGACCGCGCGATGGTCGACCAGCGCGTGGGCGATGGGCTGCTGGGTCTGTGCATCGATGATCAGGAACGCGGCCGACTTCTTGCAGCCCGTGAGCAGGACCAGCAGGACGAGCGCGGCGAGCGGGAGCCGGGTCAGTTTCAACATGATGCATCTCCGAGTACGGGGGGAGGTGAGGCCGGCCGAGCGTGTTCCCGGGCCGGCGTGAGAGGGTCAGGTTGCGCTGGGGTCGTTCCAGGGGTCGTCGCGCCAGGTGCGTTGCTGGGCCGGCGGGCTTGGCGCGGGGGCCTGCGTGGGTGCGGCGGGTGGCGCGGACGCGCTCGGGGCCTGCGGCGCGGGGGCGGGCGATCGGCCCGGGGACTGGGGCGTGTGCAGCGTTTGGCCCGGCGCGGCGCGGCGGTGTTTCGCGGCCTCGAAGATCGCCGTGATGTTAGGCCGAGGCAGCAGGACCAGCAGCACAACCGGATACGCCCAGCGGAGGATGAGCGACAGCGTGATCGCGGTGCCCCGCTCCGCGCTGCTGGGCAGCGCTTCGTTCATCTGCGACGCGTACGCCGGGACGAAGTAGCCGTTGGTCATCCCCACCGACACCGCGACGCCCAGCACCGCGATCGCCGCCCAGATCAGCGACAGCCGACGCCCCCACGCCCGGGCCATCAGCAGCCCCACGCCCGCGACGCCCACGAGCCCCCCCGCCAGGATCGCGAAGACGCCGTTGGCGATCCAATACCCCTTGAACACCGGCGACTCGAGCGCCGCGTAGGTCGCCAGGATCGGCGCGGTGTCCACACCCATCGGGTTATTGTCCGTGTAGAACTCGGGCGAAAAGGCCAGCAGCACCAGCGAGCTGAAACCACTAAAAATCCAGCCCACCGCGAAGAGCAGGTTGATCACCCCGAAAACAATGAGCACGCGTGGCCGATTCATCCCCGCATCCTACCACGCAACACGCCCCAAGCCGACGCCGGCCAAACCCCCGACCCCGCGGCTACCACGGCGAGTCCGACGGCGGGGCCGGCTCCTGCGACGGGTGCCCGCCGTACGGCTGCGCCTCGTAGCCATCGCCACCCCCCGCCCGGCTCGCGAGGTAGTCCCGCACCGCCTTGCGGTTGTTCAGAAACAGGAAAATCAACTGATACACCAGCGACGTGAACACCCCCATCACCAGCGCCATCACCACCATGACGCCCTCCATCGACTGCATCATCTGCGCTTGCTGCTGTGCCGCCTGCGAGTTCATGCCCGGCTGGCTCTGCATCCACGCCTGCGTCGCCTCGAACGTCTTGGGCTGGACATAGAACGCGTTCACCCCCGCCAACACCAGGCCATACAACATCGAAAACAACGCCCAGAAATTACCGAGCGTCCGGCCCCAGGCCTTGCCCTGAACCAACCCCACCCCCGAGGCCGCCATCATCACCTTCGAGAACACGCCCACCACCCCTAGACCGACCACCGCCAATAGGTAGGTCGAGTCCTTGTAGAGGTCTTCCATCATCTCCATGCCGGGAAGTGGCAGGAATGGCGCGATCAGGCCATACAACGCACCCAGCAGCCCCAGCCCCGCGAAGCAGATATTGAGGATCCCCAGCACCATCATCGACGTCGGTTTTTTCATCGCAGCATCATACCCCCGAGCCCACGACGCCCCAAGTCGCCGCCCGCTTGACACCGCCCGCCGGTTTGCGAGAATACGCGACGCCACACAAACAAGGCGACCCCTCCTTAGCTCAGTTGGTTAGAGCATCGGATTCTTAATCCGCAGGTCCTAGGTTCGAGTCCTAGAGGGGGGACTTCGACAAACACACAAGCCCACGCTCAATCGAGCGTGGGCTTCGTTTATTTTTGGCATCGGTGGGGAGTCTGTGCCGTCTCATTTCATCAAGCCGCCACAAGAGCCACAACCGCCGCGATACTCAACAACGCGAAAGTCGGCACCGTAAGCGCCGCGGCGAGGTAGAGATGTCGCCAAAGGTTGAGATGGGCCGCCGACTCATCGGGCAACTTCTCGTAGTGCCACTGCGGGCCCAGCGCGTAGCACAGCAGGGGGAGCTTGCAGAGCGCGGGGGCCGGCGGGTCGTGGATGATAAAGACATTGTTGAAGCAGGCGAAGACGTCGACGTAGTAGTCATCAAGCGCGAGCGGGCAGAGGGCTCGGCCGTGGACCTGCGGGGTGATCGACTGGCGCTGGCCTTTGAACAGCAGTGACTTGATGGCTTGTGCGCCGAGTGCTTGGCCGGCGTCGTCGGTGAAGGTGGCGTTGAAGGTCGGGTCGATCAGCACCCATCGGCCGTCGAGATGGGCCTCGACGCTGACGTGCGAGTCGTGCGGGTCGAAGACGTTTTTGCGGAGCATGACCGGCCGGCTGTCGATACCGAGCACGGCCAGGGCTTCGCGGTAAAGCGCCGCGATCTCGCCGCAGTGGGGTCGGCGGTCGTGGGGGAAAATCGCCCGGTCGCTGCACCGCCCCACCGCCCCGCTGCTGTCCGCTGAATCGTCCCCAGCGGGGAACTGCTCCACCAGCCAGCGGAGCGCTTCCAGGCAAGACGCGAGGTGATGCTGCGTCGTCGCTTCGATTGTGGCGGTGACACGTGAGCGCATCGCCGGGCGGGGTACGGGCTGGGCGGGCCTCGCGGCCGACAACGCCGGGATGCGCATCGGCCTGGCCCACACCCCCGCGCGGCGCAGCAGGGCGACCAGCCAGGCCTGGGCGATCAGCAGGACCCCGAGGGCACCCAACAGCGCGCCGATCAGCATGTGACCGCCCCGGGTTGGCGAACGAGGCCGGGGGTTCGCGGGGCGAAGGGTCGGCCGCGATGTGCATCGTGAATCATCGTCGGCGATTGTAGCACCGGCGCGGGCGGCCTAAGACGAAAGCCACACACCCCGCGCAATGCGGAATAGGGAAGCCGTGTGTGAGTCGGCCACCTGTTTGGTGGATTCACTGCCGCGCGTCCAGAAGTTGCGGCCGCCCTGAGCGCGGCCGAGCCCGAGCCCAGCGGCGCGCCGAGCATGCGGCTGGGAGGAAGCGGGAGGAGGCAAAAGGGGTGGACAGTGAGCGATTACGCACGGGGGGCGGTGGGTTTCCCTGAGCGGGGCGGGCTGGGCGGGCGTGAAAAAGCCCGCGCGGGAGGCGCGGGCTTGGGGGTGGATGTGGGGGTTGGGGACCGGGCTGGGACCGGGCCGCTGAAGCGGCCTCGGCCGAGTGGCTAGACCAGCAGGCCTGCGGGGTTTTCGAGGAGCTGGCGGAGGGTGGTGAGGTTCTCGGAGGCCATCGCGACGTCGATGACGCGGTGGTCGCCGGAGATCGTGGCGGTCATTTCGTGGCCGATGACGATCTGCTTTTGGCCGTCGATCGTGCGGACGACGGGCTTTTCGATGGCGGCGCCGACGGCGAGGATGGCGGCGTTGGGCGGGTTGA
>JBITAC010000053.1:0-3364 GCA_044439905.1 Phycisphaerales bacterium JB063
GACTTTTTCTGGCGAGACCTGTGCGACTGGTACATCGAGATCGTCAAGCCGACGGTGAGCCAGGACCCGGCCCAGCAGCGTGTCCTGGCGACGTGCCTGGACGCGTCGCTTCGGCTGCTGCACCCCGCGATGCCGTTCATCACCGAGCGGCTGTGGGAGGCGCTGCGGAGCACGACTTCCGGGATCGATCGTGTCGCGGGCATCGCGCTGCCCGATAGCGAAACGCTGATCCACGCGGCTTGGCCGGTGGCGGGTGAGGCGCTGCACCACGCGGACGCGGAGCGTGACTTTGAGCTGCTGCGTTCGATCGTGGAAGCGATCCGCAACGCACGCAACGCCTACAAGATCCCGCCACGCCAGGAGGTGGAAGCGACGACGAAGGCCCCGGCCCAGATCGCGCAGCTGATCCTCGACAACCGCGCGATTACCCAGCCGTTGACGCGCTGCATCGGCCGGGGCGTTGGGCCAAGGATCGACAAGCCCGGCGGGGCGGCGGCGGTGATCGTCGGGGACGTGACGGTGTACCTGCACGACGTGGTCGATACCGAGGTCGAGAAGGAGCGTCTCGAAAAAGCGCTGGCTGAGAAGCAGAAGGCGGTGAAGATGCTGGAGGGTCGGCTGAGCAATAAGAAGTACGTCGACAACGCCCCGGCCCACCTCGTGCAGGAGACGCGTGATCAGCACGCCGCGGCGGTGAAGGAGCGGGACGTGGTGCAGGCGCAGCTCGATGAGTTGGGGTAGGGGGAGTGCACAGGGGGCAGAAGTCAGGCGTGAGAAGTGGCTCAGGCCTGCGGCTTTGCGGAGCAACGCCGCGGGATGTCTGCATGGCTGATCGGTGTTTTTGTTGCCGTACCCCACGGTGTGCCGCGGACGGCAAGCCGTGGGCTTGGGGGTTGTCTTGGTTTTTCTATCTTCCCGCTCGTGTCTCCTGACGGCTTCTGCCCGCTACACTTCAAGCCATGCCGCGATTCAAGGACCAGGCGATCTGCATCCGTGCGTTGGACTGGTCCGAGACCAGCCAGATCGTCGTGATGCTGACCCAGCACCACGGCAAGGTGCGCGGGCTGGCGAAGGGGGCGCGTCGGCAGAGCCCGTCCGCGATCGCGAAGTTTTCCGGCGGGGTCCACCTGCTCAACGCGGGGGAGGTGGTCGCGACGACCCGGCGCAACAGCCAGCTCGCCACCGTCACCGAGTGGGACCTGCAGGACGATGCGTACCACCTGCGGACGGACCTGCGGGCCCAGCGGCTGGCGATGTACGGCGCGGACCTGGTGAACGCGATGCTGGCGGATGAGGATGCGCATCCCGGGACGTTCCTGGCGATGCGTGGCCTGATCGATGGGCTCAGGGACCCGGCGGGTCTGGATGCGGCGCTGCTTCGGTTCCAGTGGCGGGTGCTATCGGACTGCGGGTTTCGGCCCGAGCTGGAGCGGGACGTCGCGGCGGCCGGGGCGCTGGACGCGCTGGGCAAGGCCAAGGCCTACACGTTCGACCCTCGGCTGGGTGGGTTCACGACGCGGGCGGGGGTGTCCGATACGCCTTGGCGGGTACGGGCGTCAACGCTGGCGCTGCTGCGGGCGGTGTCTTCGGGGGCGGAGCTGACGAAGGTTGATCCTGCGGGAGTGAGCCGGGCCAATCGGCTGCTGTGTGTCTATGCGCGTTCGCTGCTGGACCAGGAGCTGGCGACGATGGGGGTGGTGCTCGGGTCGGCCGGATAGGTTTGCGGACCCTGGGGGAGTATGGCCCGTGGCGTGGGGGTTGGCCGATAGTGGATCGGTCGGCGAACCTGCGGGATTGTGCCTGCGTATGATCTTGGAGCCGTTGGCCGTCCATCGGCAGTGATCGTTCTCGCCCCGTGTTTTATGACCTGTTACTACTTTTTCCTGCAAGGATATTGATGATGAGCACCCGACCCGACGCCCTGACCCGCATGATGTCCACCGCCGCGCTGCTGGCGGCGCTCGGCCTGCCGATGGCGGCCTGTGCGCAGACCCCCCAGGTTACCGCGCCGACGGGCTCGCAGACCTCGACCCAGCCGACGCAGGCCGCGGCCGCCGCTGCGGAGGCCGCCGAATCTGCGGAGACGGCCGAGGAAGCCGTGGAGGAAGTCGATGCCGAGCAGGCGGAGAAGGACGCGATCGCCGCGGAGATGGAAGAGTTGCAGACCCAGCAGCGTCTGAATGCGGCGCGTCTGGCGGCCGAGCTTGCTCCGCTCAACGAAGAGAAGCAGCGTCTTGAGGCGGAGATCTCGATCCTGCGTGCGCGTCAGTCGGCGGAGAACGCGCGTCGCCAGCTTGAGAAGGACCAGGCGGACTTCGAGCAGCAGATGGCGATGGCCGAGACCGCCCGTGCGGTGCAGTTGTTGCAGGCGCAGATGCAGGCGATCCAGGCCGAGCAGGGGCTCGCTGCCGCGCAGCGTTCGGCCGAACTCGCCGAGCTGCAGGCGCAGAACCAGGCCCTCGCCGCCGAGTCGGCCGCGCTCCAGGCCGAGCTCAGCGCGATCCAGGCCCGCAACAACTACAACGCGATCGACCGCGACGCGATGCAGTACCCCGCCAACCCGCTGGACGGCCAGACGCTGACCATCTCCGACCGCCGGATCCCCCTCAACGGCGCGATCGGCTCGGGTATGGCCGACTACATCACCCAGCGCATCCACTACTTCAACAACCTCAACAGTGAGGCCCCGATCTTCATCGTCATCGACGGCTCGCCCGGCGGGTCGGTGATGGAGGGCTTCCGTATCGTCACCGCGATGCAGAACTCCGACGCCCCGATCCATGTGGTTGTCAAGTCCTACGCCGCGTCGATGGCCGCGGTGATCACCACGCTCGCCGAGGAGTCCTACTGCTACCCCAACGCGCTGATCCTCCACCACCAGATGTCCTCGGGCATGAGCGGTAACCTCACGCAGCAGCGCGAGTCGCTCGAAGAGGGCTACGAGTGGGCCGCCCGCCTCGCCAACCCCGTGGCCGAGAAGATGGGTGTGACGCCCGAGCGTTTCGTCGAGCTGATGTACGAGAACAACTCGGACGGCGACTGGGGCGAGTTCGGTGATGTGGCGGTGGACCTCAAGTGGTGCAACCACGTCGTCACGGAGATCAACGAGACCGCGATCACCACCGCGCCCGGCTCCAGCGCGTCGCGCACCGCACGCGTCTACGCCCAGGCCGACGACCAGCCCTACGCCGGCTTCACGCAGGAAGACCTCTTCACCTGCCCGATCCAGTACGAGACCGTGACCGACGGCAACGGCAAGAGCTACGTCGCCCTGCCCCGCCTCGTGCCCGGCGACCTGTACTACATCGCCAACCCCGACAACTACTACCGCATCGCGCAGTAAGTCGGATCGGATCGACAATCA
>JBITAC010000054.1:0-3039 GCA_044439905.1 Phycisphaerales bacterium JB063
CACCGACGACATCGCGTTCACCATCTCCTCCGAAGAGCTGGAACACCTGCTCGCGAACCCGGACCTGATGGCGCTCTATGGCCTGGACCTGGACGACAGCGAACGCACCTTCGCGTCCTTCAGCGAGGCGATGGCGGAGAACGGCCGGAGCCGGGTCTACCTCGGCATCCACTGGAACTACGACGACACCGTCGGCCAACAAACCGGCACCCTCGTCGCGCAGTCCATCGTCAACGGCCAGTTCGTCGCAGTCCCCGAGCCCGGCTCGCTCGTCGCCCTACTGCTCCTAGGCCTCCCCGCCGCCGGACGATCCCTCAGCCGACGCCGCCGCGCCTGACCACCACCTCGCCGCCGCTCAACACCCCGCCACTGATCCGTTTCACGAAGCGGTCCCATACATCCACCCGACGACGCGAGCCGTCACGCCGAACCCCCGGCGAAGACCGACGCTCGCTCGACTCATACACCAGCCGACAACACCGGCCACACAAAAACGCGCCCCACGCCTCTCGACGCCCCGCCTCGCGCCAATCGTCTTCCAGCATCAAGCCATCCGCCGACGACGCAGCATCAAAGCACCCCACCTCCGACACGCCCTGATAAAACCCGCTCGGCCGACGGCAGCGCGACGCCTCCGCCTCACTCCACAACGCCGCGCCCAACGTCCACACCGGCATCGGCAAAAACAACTTGTAAACCCGCCGACCACACCCGCCGTCCCCCACCGGACACACCCACTGCCACACCCGCGACTTCGCGCTAAGACGACGGTCCACCCGCATCAGTGACTGCGAAAAACCGCTCGGCACGAGCTCCACCAAACGACGACGTACCCACCCCCAATCCGCCGACCACACCTCGCCCCCAGGGTCCACCCCGTACGCATAAGGCGTCCAAACCCGCACCACATCCCGCTTCCGGTTCGACCGATTCAACGTGTAATCCAGCATCAATCGCCGACCCACCACACGGTATGAGCTCGGCAACCCAAACCGATCCCCCGCCGACGCCTCACGCGCCAGCGCAATCTGCCGCTCCACCGCCTGCTTCCAGGTCACCCGCTTGCGATTGCCCCCACGCCCGCAGTGTGCCGGCCCCGCGGCAGACTGCGCGGTTCTCCCGCGCGTCACTCCCGCTCCCCATCCCACACCCTCCCCCGACTCCGGCTCCATCTCCGGGTCCGCCCACCGCGATACCGTCGTCCGGTTCACCCCAAACAACCGCGCCGCCTCATCGAGTGAAACCCCCGCCCCGCCGATCGCCACCGGCCCACACCACGCCTTCACCTTCGCCCCCGTCAACGACACCGCACCCAACCCCGCATCATCCGGGATCCGGCCATCGCACGCCCGAAGCACCAGCGACCACGAACGCAGATTCCCCGACACCACTTTCGATGAAGCCCGCCCAACCACCCGCGCCACCTCTCCCGCATCCCGCCCCTTGGATAACAACCGCCCCGCCGCCCGCTCAAACCCCACCATCAACGCCCGATCAAGCTCGTCCATACCCAAGGCAGGCCACCTGCTCATGTGCGCACGATGACGCCAACCCCCGCCACAACATCGCCTTACAACCTGCCTTCAACCGCTATCGATGCGCACAAACAACGTTTAGCGGGCGACGCGAAGCGTCCCGCGTTCTGTACTCGGTTTGTACAACGTTGGACGCGGGACGCTGCGCGTCTCCCGCTAAACAACAACATGCGCTGATGACACACCCTGTCACGACAACCCCCTACCATGCCGCCATGGTCCTCGCCTACCACCTCGTCCTCACCGCCTACGGCTTCTGGCTCCCCAACGACCCACGCGGCTCGTACTCCGACTTCGTCCGGTCCTTCGACCTCTACCAGGCCGCCGGCAAAGCGACCAAAGTCAGCACCCGCCGATCCGTCGCCCACCACGCGCATGACCCAATCGCCCGCGAACGCGCTAAACAAGCCCTCGCCCGCAAACCCGTCGTCTTCACCGGCCAACAGGCCCGCACCGTCGCGCTCGGCTTCGCCGACTACTGCACGAGCAACAGCCGTCCTTGCCTCGCCTGCGCCGTCATGCCCGACCACGCCCACCTCGTCCTGCAGCGCACCGACCTGCCCATCGAGAAACAGGCCGAGCAGCTCAAAGCCCGCGCCACCGCCTTCCTCAACAAAGCCCAACTCCACCCCTTCCAGGACCACCCCCTCCCCAACGGCCGCACCCCCACCCCCTGGGCGCGGAAACACTGGTCGGTCTTCCTGCGTGACGACGCATCTATCCTGCGTGCAATCCAATATGTCGAGCAAAACCCTATCAAGGCCGGCTACAAACCCCAACACTACGACTGGGTAACTCCCTTCTCCGCGTAGCGGGCGACGCGCAGCGTCCCGAGGTTAGACTTGCAGACGAAGCGACCCGCCGGACGCTGCGCGTCGCCTGCCAAACACCTCTCGGTCTACTGCCCCTTAGCGATACCGTACGAGGAACTTACGCACAAGCAACCCAATCCTATGTCTGCCCACGGCTTCCGATATGCTAATCTCGGCACATAGCGCTCTTGCCCCTGCTTAGTACAGCGCACAATTGAGACAGCCCATGACCGCAGTCGTCTATCCAGACATTATCGAGACTTCGGAAAGCGGAAAGTACCGCGTCGAGGCCAGGTCGCCGGATAACCGAACCATCAGACAGCGTGATGGTAGTCCCGCCGACACCTCGACGTTTGGATATAGATGGGGATCTGAGCAGCGTGGGTTTCGATACCAACTGATCGATCAAGAAAGTTCAGCCGTACTCTGGGAGCGTTGGCAGGAAGACAATGAACAATCGCCTGTTGAGCTGTGTGTATCCAATGAGGGTTGGGTCGTCATCCGACTTCATGGCTACGAATCAGCGGCCATGATAGTCCTCTCGCAAGAAGGCAATGAAGTGGTGCCGGTCGCAATTGGGCACAAGCTGGCCAAGCCCCCGATCGGCGCTCAGGCATTCATAGCGGATGACCATGTACACGACACCTCGGCTGGCTTGTGGTGGACAAGAGGTGCCATCCGATACTTCTTCA
>JBITAC010000055.1:0-3664 GCA_044439905.1 Phycisphaerales bacterium JB063
ATGTGTGCGAAGCTAGCTCTCCTCTTGAGCAATGGCAAGAGAGTTTCAGTAATATTTTTGTTCGGCTGCGTAGGAATTTACAGTTCGGATTCATCTGATAGGATGGCCGTCAGAGCTATGCGCTATTCAGTTTACAGATACGAAACCACTCCTCCGGCTAAGCAGCATGACGTATCGATCGACTCGTCCATTCTGTAGGACCGCTTCTCCGGTACTCTTGGCGTTGCTGGTTGCATGGGTGTGCCTGGCAGTAGCCTCTGATGCGTTCGCTCAGGAATCTGATGCACGGCGAGGCATCGCCCGGGCGGGGATCCTTGAAGCACGTGGTGATTTTGCAGCGGCCGCGTCGGCCTATGAGGACGCACTCGTGGCTCTGCCGGCCGACCATGCCCTTGGCCTGCAGGCCCGACGGTCGTTAGTGGAGTTGTATTTTGACCACCCCGAGGTTCTGGGTGCAGCAGATGCGTTGCTTGTGCACATCGGTGCCTTAGAAGATGCTGAAGTAGTAGAAGCTGCCGAGCGTGTGAACTGGCGCTTGGCCCTCGCGCTTCAGCAAACGATTGACGCTGAGGCGCTTGACCTGTGGGATCAGGCCATACAACAGGTCTGCGCCGACGCAGCGAGTTGTTCATATAGCGAGCGCCTGCTCGGCCGTGTTGACCAACTCATGGCGGCCGCAACAGACAACCCCAACGCCCCTCTGGCCGATCACTTGGAGCGGGTGCTGGCGGACCTGCTGCTGTTGTCCCCCGACACACCGAGCATGCGACGTATCCAGTGGCGACGAATCGCGTGGCTCGAATCGCAGGAGCGTTGGCAGGAGGCAATCGACGCGGCCGAGTTGGATGTGTTGTTGGGTGCCTTAGCCGATGACGGCCCCGAGACTGCAATCGAGCGATGTATCGGCTTGATGCGCTCTGCAGGCCAATCGGATGAACCAATCACGGTATGGATCACTGATCTCTTCCGTAATCACGAGCGTGTCGACCTTGCTGAACACGCGCTGCGTGGTATTGCTCTCGACCGCCTGCAACGATGGGACACCCTGTCGCCTTATCAATCCGCTGTTCTGAGTGCATTGGCAGGGCAACAAGAAGCAGCGCTCGCGTCGATGGCGGAGGTGCTGGGGCAGACAACCACTTCGGACGAGGCGATCGGCCGAGACCTGGGTCGCTCGGCCTACGTCTTATCGCTGCTCGATGGGCATTGGGGAGGGGCGAATCGGCTCACCGTTTGGCTGGCATTGCCTGCGACCGCCCGGCAGTCAGCGCAAGAAACATGGGGTGAGCAGTCCGTGGCTGGTGCTTTGATCACCCGTGTCCAAGATCAAGCCGAGTCCTTGGCTGACACAGGCGTCCGCGGGCGTCTACTCGTGTTACCCGTACGCTCGCAGGTCGCGCTCACACGGCCGATCCTTCAGCAGCTACAAGCCCTTATCACGCAGCGGATCACAGATGCGGAGCAGAACAACCTGCTGGAAGCCGAGCTGGCCTGGCGGCTGGCCACGCTCGATCTTGCCCCACGGCTTGAACAACAACAAGCACTACTACGCGATTGGGCGGCGGTGAAGCAGGCTTCACTCGGGGCCGAAAACGCCCAGCGGTGGCTGCAGGCCTTGGCCGACCGTCTCGAACACCCCGAACTCCAGCAGGAGTTGGCGTACACCCTTGCGATGCTACTCTACAAACAGGGCTCGCTGGAACAGGCGGTTGTGGCGTTTGATGGGCTGATCGGGCTGGATGTCGAGGACCACCCCGGGCGTGACGACTGGCGTCTGGCCCGAGTCATCGCGCTCGCAGGGTTGGAGCAGTGGAACGCCGCCGAAGAAGCGATCGATGCTCTCCCGATGAACAGCGCCGGGCGCTTACTCACGGCGGGCTGGCTCGCCGCGAAAGCCAACGCGACCGACCAGGCCCTTACCCGGCTCCGGCAGTTGCGGGACGAGTTCCCCGATTCCCCGGAAGCCGGGCTGGCCGTAGGACTGTTGTCGGCACTGGAGGCGACACGATGAGTCACGCCTCCACCCCGGTCCATTCCGGCGAAAAATCCAATACAGCCACCCAAGGCAATCCCGAGATTCCTGCGTCGCATACCCCCTCTGCTTGGCGGCCTCCATTTGCCATAACCCGTTGGGTTATCGCATCGGTCTTGCTCTTGGCGGCCCTGCTCAAGGGGTACGCCCTCGCCACCGGCCCAACCCCCGGTACAACCCTGCTGGACACCCGAGCGTTCCAGATCATCACGGTCGAGTTCGAGCTGTTGTTCGCCTGCCTTCTGATGGCGGGCTTCATGCCGCGTAAACTGCGATGGGCGTGTGTCGTGCTGTTCCTATTTTTCGCGGCCATCGCGGGCTACAAGCTCTGGCTGGGCGAAACCACCTGCGGGTGCTTCGGGCGGGTCACGGTCAGCCCGGCGTGGACCTTATTGCTGGACTGCGGCCTGGTCCTGCTGGCCTTGGTAAGCCATACCGCGGAACCTACTACTGCTAATATAACTTCAGATGGTTCATCACCGCGTCGCCCCCCGTCTATCTTTTTCGGGGGCGTTGGGGTGGGATACTTGGCGGTGATGCTTCCGCTGACGTATGCCATGTTGTCCTATACCCCGGGTACACTTGATGTCGATGGGGCCGAGGGCTCAGGGCAGGGCTGGGTGCTCAATGCCGAGGAAGGCGATTTTGTCCTGCTTGAACCCGGGCAGTGGGTAGGGCAGGGGTTTCCGCTGTATGCGTTGATCGAAGGTTCGGACACGTTCGAAGCCGGGGCGTGGACGGTGATCTTGTTCCGCTCGGATTGTCCGCACTGCCGGGAAATCATGCCTGAGATGATTCGTGAGGCGCAGCTGGCCGGGGAGCAAATCGCGTTGGTGGAGATGCCCCCCTTTGCATCGCCCCACCGCGTGTGGTGGCCAGCCTCCGGGCAGGGGCTCTGGGTGGGGCGCATCTCGGACCGGTACGACTGGTTCATCCAGTCGCCGGGGATTGTTGAGCTTAGGGATGGTGTCGTGGTTTCGGCGAGTGAGGGTGGCTAGAAAAATCTTCTCCCAGCGACAAGTTCCGAGTACACTGATAGAAATTCGTTCCGGCGCTGTGTCCTCAGAAAGAAGAGGAAAGTGATTCATGGCTGAAAAAAGACTTTTTTTCGCATTGCCGATTGCATTTTGCTTCGCCTTAGTAATTTTAGTCTTGGCGATTCGCGAGGTCGGATCGTCTGATGGTGGTGTGTCGGAGCCCGTGGGCGTTGAAACAGGAAGCCAGGATGGAAATCCCGCCGTTGTAGAGGATCGTGCGGGGGGGGCTGAAAGCGGTTTGCCGGATGATTATGGAGCTGCTAGTTTTTCTCCTCCTCTCCCATCTCTCCCCCCCTTTGATGCCGAGTCTAAAAGACGCGGAGGGTGGGACGCCGTTGGCTCTGACGAGCTTCATGATATCATCGATCGGATCCCAATCCTATACGACGATTCCATCTCAGAGCGTATTGATGTCGGTTCTATAGAGGCCCTAAAGAGCCGCTTGTATGATGAAATCTTGGCTGCACATTCGAACGACCCATCGGCTATTGCAAGGGTGCTGCTGTCAGGGGATTACACTTTCGATCCTGATAAGCTAGAACACTTTAGGTCGTATGACCTTTCTTTTCTAGAGAATAATGATGTTGACGGCATT
>JBITAC010000056.1:0-58434 GCA_044439905.1 Phycisphaerales bacterium JB063
CCTACACGACGCTCTTCCGATCTGCCACCATCACGGGCGAGGCCATGCCCCGCCCAGGCGTGCCGCGCCACCCAGCGCGCCCGCCCCTACTTGATCGTCCAGAAATCGCGGCCGCGGAGAAGTTCCTGCAGGTCGCCGGGGCCGCGCTTGGCGATCTCGGTCTGGAGCTGCGCGTGGAGCAGGTCGTCGTAGACCGGCCCGTCGACGGCGCGGAGGACACCGATCGGCGTGGGCTGCGAGAGCGTCGAGAGGAGCTGATGGTAGGCGTCGGAGCCCCCCTCGTCGTGTACCAGGATCTCGGACGCATCCACGCTCGCGGTCGCGACCACCTTCAGGTCGAACCCGTCACGGACGACGGCGAGCTCGCCTTCGGCGCCGAACACGAGCGGCTTTCCGTGCTCGAGCACGAGCCGCGAGCCGTCGCGCGTATCCTTCTCCGTCAGCACCGAGAACGTGCCGTCGTTGAAGATGTTGCAGTTCTGGTAAATCTCGACAAACGACGCCCCGCGATGCGCGGCGGCGCGTTCAAGAACGGGGACGAGGATGCGGTCTTTGTCGCTGGCCCGCGCGACGAAGGACGCCTCGGCCGCGAGCGCGAGCGACAGCGGGTTGATCGGGTAATCCAGCGAGCCCATCGGCGAGGACTTGGTCTTCTTACCGGTCTCGCTGGTGGGCGAGTACTGGCCCTTGGTCAGGCCGTAGATCTGGTTGTTGAACAGCAGCGCGTTGACGTTGACGTTTCGCCGGAGGATGTGCATCAGGTGGTTACCGCCGATGCTGAGCCCGTCGCCGTCGCCGGTGACCATCCAGACGTTGAGGTCGGGGTTGGCGATCTTGATGCCGGTGACAAAGCCCGGGGCTCGTCCGTGGATCGAGTGGAACCCGTAGGTGTCCATGTAGTACGGGAACCGGCTGGAGCAGCCGATGCCGGAGACGAAGACGGTGTCCTCGCGCGTCGCGCCGATCTGCGCACAGACGCGCTGCACGGCGATGAGGATCGAGTAGTCGCCGCAGCCCGGGCACCAGCGTACATCCTGGTCGGTCGCGAAGTCTTTGGCTTTGAGGGTCGGGAGGGGTGTGTCGGGCATAGTCATCTACCAGTCTTAGCCGTCGCCGTCTAGCAACGCGTCGTTTGATCTTTCAATCCTCGTGCAGGTCGATCTCCATATCGGCCAGCTTGTTGGTCAGGTACGCCCGGCAGTCCGTGACGCCCTGGTTGTACGCCTCGGCGGCGCTGTGTTTCATCATGAACTCGAGCACGAGCGTCGCACGCAACTCGCCGATCTCGGTGTCGAACTCGTCGTGCATGAACGACGTGATCTGTGCGATCAGGTGCCTGCGGCGCTCGTCGGTCAGCTTGATGGGCATAGCTACACCACCAGTGCCTGGGCCGCGGGATCGACCCTGCCGTCTTGGGGGTACAGCGCCTCGGCGTCGCCCCACTCGCCGCTGAGCATCAGGTCGATGGCCTGCTCGATCTCCTCAACACGGAAGGGCTTGCCCTGGATCCGATTGAGCCCGCGGGCGTCGCAGAGGAACTTGCCACGGATGAGCAGGCGGAGCTGGCCGTTGTTGATCTCGGGGATGAGGACCTTGTCGAAGCGTTTGAGGACCTCGCCGAGGTTGGCGGGCATCGGGTTGAGGTAGCGTAGCTGCGTGGCGGAGACGTTTTTCCCGGCCGCGCGGGCGTTGTCCACGGCGGTGCGGATTGAGCCGTAGGGCCCGCCCCAGCCGAGCACGAGCAAGTCGCCCGTCTCATCGCCGTGGACTTCCAGGTCGGGGACCAGGTTGACCACACGGGCAACCTTCTCGGCACGGATGCGCGTCATGAGCTGGTGGTTGGCGGGGTCGTAGCTGACGTTGCCGGTGTTGTTCTGCTTTTCGAGGCCGCCGAGTCGGTGTTCGGTGCCCGCGTTGCCCGGCACGGCCCAGGGGCGCGTGAGGTTTTCGTCGCGGGTGTAGGGCTCAAACGCTTCGCCATTCACCGATGCATGCTTCACTTCGATCGACTCGAGCGAGCTGGCCTGCGGGATGCGCCAGGGCTCGGAGCCGTTGGCGATGTAGCCGTCGGTCAGCAGCAGGACGGGGACCATGCGGGTCAGCGCGATACGGCATGCCTCGATCGCGGCGTTGAAGCAGTCGGCGGGCGACTGGGGCGCGAGCACGACGGCCGGGCAGTCGCCGTTGCGACCGAGCATCGCCTGCCAGAGGTCGGACTGCTCGGTCTTGGTGGGCAGGCCGGTCGAGGGGCCGCCGCGTTGGACGTCGACAATGACTAATGGCAGCTCGGTCATGACGGCCAGGCCGATGGCTTCGCCCTTGAGCGCAAGCCCGGGTCCCGAGGTGCCCGTGACGCCGAGTTGTCCCGCGAAGGCGACGCCGATCGCGGCGCACACGGCGGCGATCTCATCCTCGGCCTGGAACGTGCGTACCCCAAAATGCTTCTGGGGCGCGAGGTAGTGGAGGATGTCGCTGGCCGGGGTGATCGGGTAGGTGCAGTAATGCAGCTTCTTTTGAGCCAGTTCGCCGGCGGCGACGAGTCCCATCGCGAGGGCTTCGTTGCCGGTGACTTTGCGGTACGTGCCGGGCTTGATCGGCGCGGGCGCGACACGGTAACGCCCCGGGAACAGCTCGGCCGTCTCGCCCATGAAGTAGCCGGCCTTGAGCGCGGCGATGTTCGCGTCCGCGACCTCGGGCTTGTTCTTCTTTTCGGCGAACACCTCCGTCATGTGACGGATCGTCGTGTCCAGCGGCCGATCGTACAGCCAGTACACCAGCCCGAGCGCGTACATGTTTTTGCAGCGGTTGATGTCCTTGGGCGTCAGCCCGCTGTCCTGGAGCGCTTCCTGGTTGAGCTTGGTGATCGGGATGCGAAGTAGCTTGTACTTCTGCACAAGCTGTTCGTCTTCAAGCGGGTTGTACGGGACCTTGCTGCCTTCGGGCACGGCGTAGCCGGCCTTCTTGAGGTTGGTCTTGGAGAACTCGCTTTCGTTGACAATGACGATCCCGCCGGGCTCGACATCCCCGATGTGGGCTTTGAAGGCGGCGGGGTTCATCGCGACCAGCGCGTTGACCTGGTCGCCGGGCGTGAAGATCGCCTGCGACGCGAAGTTGATCTGGAAGCCCGAGACGCCCGCGACGGTGCCGGCGGGTGCGCGGATCTCGGCGGGGTAGTCGGGGAGCGTCGCAACGTCGTTGCCGACGATCGCGGAGGTGTCGGTGAACTGCGTGCCCGCGAGCTGCATGCCATCGCCCGAGTCGCCCGCGAATCGGACGACGGCGGAGGTCAGCGCATCAGGGGCGGCGGTCGGATTGGTATCGGCAACTGTCATAGGACGATCCGCATGGGTAGGCAAAAGGCAAACCCCACATGATAGCGGGCTTAGATGGCTGTGTGAGGCGGGGGCTAGCAAGAATCGTCTGGGGCTCGGCGGGCCGCCCCAAGGGCAGGCGGGTCGGCGGTCGGCCCGGTGTCAGGCGAGCTTACTGCCCAGTGCCAAACCCGCGACGAACAGCCCGATGCCCAGGACGTTGTGCGCGAGGATATGGCCCAGCGCCGCCCCCCACTGCTGGCGTCCGATGAGGTCGTGGCTGAGGTAGGCGTAGGTGGAGAAGGTCGTGAACGCGCCCATGAAGCCGGTGAGCAGAATCAGCCGAACCGGGTGATTCGCGTCGGTCGAGACCCGGGCGAGCACCCAGGCGAGGACGAGGCCAAAAAGCAGGCAGCCCAGCGCGTTGGCGGCGAGCGTGCCGTAGAAGTTGTGCTCGAACCTGCGGTCGATCAGCGTGCTCAGCCCGTAGCGGGCGAGGGTGCCCACGGCCCCGGCGATCGCGATGCCAACCAGCGTCTTCCACATGGTGCCACTCGTCCAACAATGAAGCGGGCGAGTATAACCGGCCACGGCAAAACCCCGCCAACGCTGGGCTCTATAATCGCTCCCCCTTGAACGAGCCCACAAGTGCCCAAGCCCACCTCATCAACACCCCACCCCGACGACCAACTCCCCACGCCCCTGCGCTGGGCGACCCAGCTCTTCAGCTCGTGGTGGGTCCTCGGCCTGCTCGCTCTCCTGCTGGCCGGCTACACCATCGCGGCATTCGTCCCCGTCGCTGGACGCTACCTCTGGCAAGCGCCCTGGCTCGACATCGCCCAGTCGCAGATGCTCGGCTGGCTGCCCTTTCACCTGCTGTTGATGCTCTCGGTGTGCGTGCTGTTGTGGACGACCCTCCGCCGAGTCCCATGGCACTGGCGCAACCTCGGTCTTTATCTGTCAGCCATAGGCATCGCCACCGCCCTGCTCGGCCTGTCCACCGCCTGGCGATTCCAGACACGCGGGCTCCTCGCCGTCCAGACCATCAACGACGAAGCCGGTGCGCTCCAGACACGCTACCTCGACCCGGTCAAACGCGTGCTCTTCGTGCAGGTCGGCAATGAGCAGCCCCAACAAGTCCCGCTAGCCGGCCTGCCCCGCTGGCACGACCGAGGCAGCGATACACTCACGGTCCCATTGCACCAGACCCCGGGCCTGCGTTCGCAGCTCAACTACCGCGCCCAGGTCCACATCGTGGCCTACCTCGCGCATGGCCAACTCGAGCCCGGCAACGACTCGCCCGACACGCTGCGCTCCGTGCCCACGCCGCTTGCCGACCGTGGCTGGCCCCTCAAAGACTGCCCGCCTGACGCCCTGATTGCCGTGCGTTTCACGGCCAACAGCGCCGCGGGGCCGGCCGGCGAAACAACCGTCTGGCTCCCCTTCGACCTCGCGGCGGGCCAGCGGGTACTCCCGCCTCAGACCTACGAAGTCGCGGGCCTGGGCCCTGTCCGTCTTGCGTTCACGTTGGCCAGCCAGGACCTCGGCTTCGCGATCGCCGCCGAGCCCGCCCCCGAGCAACAGGCCGTCACAGTCCGCATCGTCGACACCGACCCCAAGACCCGTCAGATCATCCCCGCGATGACGCAAACCTTGCCCCCGAACGCGTCGATGCGCTACGAGCCCGCGACACCTCAGCCGACCCTGCAGCAGGCAGTGCTGGCCCCCGGCCCATCAACCGGCGACACCCCACCACGCTGGGTCACACTACGCAGCACGACCGCCCAGGGCATCACGCTCTTGGGCGCCGCACTCGTCGTCGCTGGCCTGCTGCTCACTTTCGCCTTCCGCCTGATCCCCGACCAGTCCAAGCCCGATGCCGCCCGCTGACCCCCGGCCCCTGCTCCCCGCGCCGCGGTCTGGCCTGCCACGACCGGGCCGGGCGTTCTACACTCGCGAGACCACCGAGGTCGCGCAGGCGCTGCTGGGGCAGTTGCTGGTCCGCCTCCTGCCCGACGGCTCGCGGCTGGCCGGGCTCATCATCGAAACCGAGGCCTACCTCGGCCCGCTCGACCGCGCGGCGCACACCTACGGCGGGCGGCGCACACCACGCAACGACGCCATGTGGCAGCGCGGCGGCACGTGCTATGTCTACTTCACCTATGGCCTGCACCACTGTATGAACATCGTCACACGCGACGAGCAACACCCACAGGCCGTACTCCTCCGCGCCCTCCAGCCTGTCGAGGGGCTCGCCATGATGCACCGCCACCGCACCGCCAACCACACCAAACCCAAACGCGACACCGACCTCTGCTCCGGCCCCGCGAAGCTGTGCCAGGCCCTCGCGATCGACCGGACGCTCAATACGGACGATCTCTGCACCGGCAAGGCCCTCTGGGTCGAGCAGGCCCGCGCCCGCCGACTCCCCGCGCGACGCATCGCCACCGGCCCACGTATTGGTATCGGATACGCCGGGGACTGGGTCAACAAACCTCTGCGGTACTGGGTCAAAGACAACCCCCACGTCAGCGCATAACACCCCACACCCCCCAAGCCCACGGCCTTGACGCGAGCCCCGCAAGCCGCAACGCCGTGGCTCCACCCCAGCCGCACTCCCAAACCCACAGGCACGCACCTAGCACCCCGCCGCTGCCCCGAGTAAACTAAGCGGTCCACGACATCCCAACCGACCGACAGCCCCGAAACGCCCCAACGGGCAGACGAGACCATGGAAGCGAACCCCGCCCCCCAGCCGATCGACCCCACCGACGCCGCCCCAGCCGAGCCCGCCACCGAGCCGACGCCGACCCCCGCCCCCGAGCAGGACCTCGACGCCGAGCTCCAGGCCGCCTTGGGAGACGATAGCATCGAGGCGCTCATGGACCAGCAGGCCCAGCAGGAAGAATCGTTCGAGCAGGCCTCCCAGGGCGACGCCGCGAAGAACGAGGAATCGGTCCACACCGAGATGCGTCGCGGGCGAATCTCCGCCGTCCGTGGCGAAGACGTCTTCGTCGATGTGCAGGGCTCCACCGGCCGACTCCAGGGCGTCGTCCCCCTGCAGCAGTTCGACCGTCCTCCCCGGCTGGGATCGATCATGGACTTCGTGGTCGACAAAGTCGACGAGGGCCAAGGCCTCATGTTCCTCTCCCGCGAAGGCGCGATCTCCCGCACCAACTGGGACAACCTCGGCAAGGGCAGCACCGTCGAAGCCCGCGTCACCGGCAAAAACAAGGGCGGGCTCGAGCTCGAACTCGTCGGCAACATCCGCGCCTTCATGCCGCTGAGCCAGGTCGATATCCACCACCTCGAAGACGACGCGATCGAAGCGCTCGTGGGGCAGAAGATCCCCGCGCTGGTCACCGAGATCGACCGCAAGCACAAGAAGGTCATGCTCAGCCGACGCGCCCATCTCGAGCGCCAACGTAAGCAGGACAAGACCAAACTCATGGCCACCCTCGAGGTCGGCCAGACCGTCGAGGGCACCGTCTCCAAGCTCATGCCCTTTGGTGCCTTCGTCGATATCGGCGGGGTCGACGGTCTCGTCCACGTTTCGGACATGTCCTACAGCCATGTCAAAAACCCGGGCGATGTCGTCAAGCAAGGCCAGAAGGTCCAGGTCAAGGTCCTCAAGATCGAGGCCGACAAAGACCGCATCGCGCTGGGCATGAAGCAGATCCAGCCCGACCCTTGGGACGCGGTCAGCGCGACCGTTCACGTCGGCGAAGAGGTCACGGGCCGGGTCGTCCGCACCGCGAACTTCGGCGCGTTCATCCAGCTTGAGCAAGGCGTGGAGGCGCTCCTGCCCATCAGCGAAATCAGCTGGAAACGCATCAACCGCGCCGAGGACGTGCTCAGCGTCGGCCAGTCGCTCCGGCTCAAGGTACTCACGATGGAGCCCGGCAAGCAGCGCATGTCGCTCAGCTTGAAGCAGACCACTGGCGACCCGTGGTCACAGGCCGCGAGCAACTACGCCGAGGACGCGATGGTCACCGGCAAGGTCGTCAGCGTGCAGGACTTTGGCGCGTTCGTCGAGCTTGAAGAAGGCGTCGAAGGGCTCGTCCACATCTCCGAACTGGCCGACAAACGCGTCAACCAGGTCACCGACATCGTCAAGGTAGGCGACGAGAAGCAGTTCCGCATCAAGAGCATCGACACCGACAACCACAAAATCGCCCTGTCGCTCCGCAAGGACTCCGGCCCCAAGGGCGGCGGCCAAGGCGGCGGTGGGCGTCGCGGACGCGACAACGAAGAGATGACCCACATCAAACCCGCCAAGCAAAAGATCAACCCCAAGGACCTCAAAGGCGGCATGGACCTCGGCGGCATCGGGCTGGGCGGGCTGTCGATGGACAGCTTCAAGAAGTAACGCACGCCTTTGCCGCACACTTGAGGATCGCTTTTGCTCGCCGCCATCCCCATCGTTGTGGTTGCCTGCATTGTGATCTGGAAGGGCTGCGAGGGCTTCCGTGAGCGTGGGCTTCGCGTCGGTATCTTTCAGGACCACAGCCAGCCCCTCCCCAAGCTGATCGGCGTGTTCGTAGGCACGCTGCTGGTACTGTTCGGCCTCGCGATCCTGGCGTTTGGCATCTTTATCGCCCCACGGATGTTCCCCGAGCTGTGACCCACCACGCCCACATCGCGATCATCGGCGGCGGTGCTGCGGGGATGATGGCGTCGATCTTTGCGGCGCGCACCGCCCCGCCCGGCACGCGTGTCTGTGTCTTCGATGGCGCAAAGAAGCTGGGCGCCAAGATCCTCATCGCCGGCGGGGGACGCTGCAATGTCACCCACGACATCGTCAACCCCGCCGACTACTTCGGCGGTGCGTCGCGCAACACCGTCAAGAAGATCCTCAAGTCGTTCGGCGTCAAACAAACCACCGCCTTCTTCGCCGAACTGGGGGTCGAGCTCAAACGCGAGGACACCGGCAAGCTCTTCCCCGTCACCGACAAAGCCCGCACCGTGCTTGATGCGCTCCAACGTGCAATGAGTAACGTCGGCGTCGAGGTCTTCACCGACCACCGCGTGACGAATCTTCAGACCCGTGACGCCTCCGACGCGCCCCGCTTCATGATCCAGACCGCGCGTGGCCCTTTCACCGCCGACCGCGTCATCTTCGCGACCGGCGGCGAAGCGCTGCCCGCCTCCGGCAGCGACGGCGCGGCCTACGAAATCATTGAACGCCTCGGGCACAACGTCACCGAGACCTGGCCCGCGCTCGTCCCCCTCGTGCTCCAGGACGGTCACTTCCTCATGTCCCTCTCGGGTATTGCGTTGGATGTTGAACTGACCTTGTCGGGCAACACAGGCAAGGCGCTCTACAAGCAGCCGGGCGCGATGCTGTTCACCCACTTCGGGCTCTCCGGCCCCGCCGCGATGGATATGAGCCGACACCTGCGTGACTACCGCGACCAGGCCCCGCGTCGGCTGACCGCCAGCTTCTGCCCCGACCTGTCGTTCGAGCAGCTTGAGCAGGTCTGGCTCGATGCAGCCAAGCAGCACCCTACGCGTGCGGTGCAGACCCAGCTCCGCCTGCGTTTCCCCGAGCGTTTCGCGCAGGCCATCCTCGACAAGTACCTCGGGATCGAGCTCGACCTGCCCCTGGCCCGGCTGAGCCGGGACGACCGCCGGGCGCTGTGCCACGCCCTGACCGCCCTGCCGCTGCCGGTCGTGGGCGACCGCGGGTTTAAGTTTGCCGAGGTCACCGCCGGGGGCGTGCCGATGGACGAAGTCACGACGGCGACGATGGCGAGCAAGGTCTGCAATGGGCTCTATCTCTGCGGCGAGGTGCTCGATGTCGATGGACGCATCGGCGGGTACAACTTCCAGTGGGCGTGGTGTACCGGCCGACTCGCGGGGCTCGCGGCGGCCGCAACGTAGGGCCGGTGCGGCCCGTCCGACGCCGATCCCGACGTGTGTTGCCGGCAGCTCGTTTCATCGCGGTGGGTATCGCTCGCCGAGCGCTCCACCCACCCTACGGCTGGGCCTACCATCCGCTACCATCCCGTCTGTGATCGCCAGAAAAAACATCCCGAACCTGCTCACGGTGCTCCGGCTGTTTCTCGCTGGCGGGCTGTTCGCCCTCCTCGCCTTCTACCGCTTCGACACGGGCGTCGCCTGGCTGCTGATCCCCGCGATCGTGATGTTCATCGCCGCCGCGGTGACCGATGCGCTCGACGGCTACCTCGCGCGCAAGTGGGAAGTCGTCTCGAAGTTCGGCCGCATCATGGACCCGTTCTGCGACAAGGTGCTGGTGCTTGGGGCTGTCGTCTTCCTCGCCGGGCCGGGCTTTGTGGATGCGCACGGCAGCGGGGCTTTGGTCAGCGGTGTGTACCCGTGGATGGTGGTGCTCGTGATCTCGCGTGAGCTGCTGGTCACCGGCATCCGCGGGGAGATGGAGAGTACAGGCCACAACTTTGGCGCGAACGTCTGGGGCAAGCTGAAGATGGTGCTCCAATCGGTCGTGGTCCCGGTGGTCCTGCTGATCGTGCTGCTGTTCGAAGCGGACCCGCGTCGGTTTGGCTGGCTCGCGTGGGTGCGGGACGTGCTGGTGTACGCGACAGTACTCGTGACCCTGCTCAGCGGGTTGCCTTACATCACCGGCGCGATGAAGATCGCACGCGCGGACGGCGGCTCCGCCGAGGACTGATCGTTTAGCCCCCCACCTCTTTATCCGGCAACACGCTTCATCACGCTTATCTCTGGTCTCGACGGTTGGCGTTGCAAGGCCTGAAACACACCGTGCCCGGCAGGCGTCCTTCTCTCCCGGCCCGTCGCGTGGAGCGTCGGGTCGGCCGAGGGGCCGGCAGCGACGCGCCGCCGGCTGAGCCGTGTGTTTGGGACTGATAACCCGTCCGCATCCCGTTATTGCAAGGCCGTTTCACGGTCTTCCGCGCGATCGGCTTATCTATCCCGCCGAGTTGGTCGATGCGTGATGCAATGCGGCGCGTTTTTCATCGGCCGCGACTCGACCCGCCGGACTACGCGTCAGGAGTTCCCATGGACAGCGACCGTATCGGACAGATCATGATCGAACTCGGGATCCTCACCCCCGACCAGGTCGACCAGGTCCTCGCCAGCCAGACCGAGTACTACGTGCCGTTTGGCAAGCTGACCGAGACGATGTTCGGGATCGACGAGTTCACGATTAACCAGGCGGTCGCCGACCAGATCGCGGGGCGAACGCCCTACACCAAGCTGTGCGAGGAGTCGTTCGACCCGGACGTGCTCTCGCTCTTCACCGCTCGCGAGGCGTGGGACACGCTCCTGCTCCCCATCCGCATGGAGGACGGCGAGCTGCGCTGCGCGACGACCGTCGAGACCCTGTCCAGTGCGATCGAGTTGATGCAGGACAAGCCCGGGCTGAATTACCAGTTCGTCCTGGCGGAGATGCGTCCGATCGAAGAGTTCATCGCGAACCTCTACGCCTACGAGGGGGTCGACGTCGCGGACGAGAGTGAAGCGGCGTGATGAATCTCGAATCGATGGACTGACGATTCGAAGCCCTCAATCATCGATCATCGATTGCCTTACGCTAGCCGTTTGGTCGCGACGGTGCCGTCCTTGGTGGTCTTGACGTCGTAGCCGTCGACCTCGAGCTGGGCGCGGATCGTATCGGAGGTGGCAAAGTCTTTCGCGGCCCGTGCGGCATCGATCGCAGCGACCTGCTTGGCGATCGTGTCGTCGTCGCCAATTGCCGCGGCGGCGGGTTCCAACACACCGAGCACCGCATCGAACTTGGCCAAGACGCCCAGCGCGATGGCCGGGTCATCGTCCGGTTCGTTCAGGTAGCCAAACACCTCCCCGAGCGCTCCGGCCGTGTTGAGGTCGTCGGCCAAGGCCTCGACAAACCGCGCAACTGCGGGGTGGTCGAGCCCGACCTCCGCTGGGGAACCGCCGCCAAGCCCCGCCGCGAACGCGCGGAGCTTCCGCACGGCGCTGGCCGAGTCTTCGAGGCCCTTGCGGGTGAAGTTGAGGTTGCTGCGGTACTGGGCCTTGATCAGTTCAAGACGGAGCACAGCGGGGTCGACCGCGCGGCCGGTGACGGCGCCGTCGAGCACCTGGCGGACGGTGTAGAAATTGCCTTTGCTCTTGGACATCTTCTCGCCCTCGACCATCAGGTGGCGGGCGTGCATCCAGAAGTTGGCGAAGCTGTCCGTGCCGTGGGCGCAGCGGGACTGGGCGATCTCGCACTCGTGGTGGGGGAAGATGTTGTCTTCGCCACCGGTGTGGATGTCGATGGTTTCCCGACCGAGCAGCTCACGGGCCATGACCGAGCACTCGAGGTGCCAGCCGGGGTAGCCCGCGCCCCAGGGGCTGTCCCACTTCATGAGATGGGAGTCGTCGGGCTTCCAGAGCAGGAAATCGCCGGGGTGGCGTTTGGCGGACTGGTTAGCGTCGCTGACGCGTCCACCCGCGCCGCCGCGCAGTTTGTCCATCGTGTTACCCGAGAGGTTGCCGTAGCTCGGGAACGACTCGATGCTGAAGTAGACCACCCCGTCGTCGGCGATGTAGGCGTGGCCTTTGTCGATCAGCGTCTGGGTCATCGCCTGCATGCCCTGGACGTGCGCCGTCGCCCGCGGCATCTGGCCGGGGTACTCCTGGGCGACCTTCACGCCCAGCAGCTTCGCGTCTTCGACAAATGCGTCGATGTAGAAGCGGGCAATCTGGTACGGGTCGTTGGGGTCAAGGTCGACGCCGGCGGGCAGCTTGCCAGACTTCTTCGCGGCCGCGAGGCGCTGGCTCGCGGCGTCCATCTTGTCCTGCCCCCCGCCGTCGGCGATGTCGTCTTCGGTCATGTGGCCGACGTCGGTGAGGTTCATGACCTGCTCGACGTCGTAGCCGACGAGTTCAAGAAACCGGCGGAGGACATCGGCGAAGAGGAAGGCCTTGAAGTTGCCGATGTGGGCGTAGTCGTAGACCGTCGGGCCGCAGTTGTACATGTAGACCTGCGGCGGCGCAACGGGCTTGAAGGACTCAAGCCGCTTGGTCAGGGAGTTGTAGAAGCGGATTTCAGGGAGGTCGTGGGCGGTCATGCGGGGTAGTTTAGCGGCCATGGCCCGGACCGACGTGTAGGAATCACAAGAAGCTGTCGGCAATAAACAGGTGGGCCCGGGGTGGGCTCATGAGCAACGGATAGGTGTAGACGACACGGCGAGAATCATCGGCCGTTCGATGCGGCGTTTTCCGGGTCGGCGGCTGCTTCGAGCTGCTCGATACGGACCGCGACGACACGGGTCCGCTCGGCCTCGACGACCGTCACACGGAACGCCTCGTAGACAAACGACTCGCCCGCCTCGGGGATGTGCCCCAGCTCCGCAAAGACAAAACCGCCGACCGTGTCGTAGTCCCGGTCTTCGGGGAAGTCGAGACTCAACGCGTCTTCGAGATCGTCGATCTCCACTCGGCCGTCGGCTTCGAGGACACCCGCTTCGATCTCGCGGATGCCGGGTTCCTGCTCCTCGTGGTCGTACTCGTCCTGGATCTCGCCAACGATCTCCTCAAGGATGTCTTCGATGGTCACGAGGCCCGCCGTGCCGCCATACTCGTCGAGCACGATGGCCATATGGACCTTGCGCTGCTTGAACTCGGCGAGCAGTGTCCGCACGGGCTTGGACTCGGGCACCAGGAACGGCTCGCGGATGATCTGCCGGAGGTGAAAATCTTCATCGGTCCCGACAAAGCGTACGAGGTCACGGACGTAGAGCAGGCCGATGATGTTGTCGAGCGACTCTTCGTAGACGGGGATGCGGGAGTGGCCAAAGTCGTGCACGGCCTTTTTCACATCCAGCAGCGTCGCCTCGACATCAAGCCCGTGCACATCCGTCCGCGGGGTCATGATCTCGTCGGCGTTCGTGTCGTGCAGCTCAAAAACCGCCTCCAGCATCTCCTTCTGCGACTCGTCGATGTCGTCGGCATCTTCGTGGTCTTCGATGGTCGAGAGCACCTCGTCGGAGATGTCGGTGTCGTCGTCGTTACGCAGGTCGGCCCCTGAGATCCGCCGAACGATCGGGTCGAAAGCGTGCAACGCAATCGCAAGGGGCGCACAGACGATCAGCACCGCATGCAGGATCGGGGCGGACCACCCGAGCAGCCGCTCGCGGCGGTAGCGGGCCCAGCTTACGGGGATCGCGACGAGAAACACACTAACCAGCACGGACGCGATCGCGGCGGCGACCCCATACATCAAGGCGGTGTTCGTGATCTTCCCAGCCTCTTCAACGAGGTAGAGCACGGACATCGCGATGACCACCCCCAGCGATACGCGGAGCATGCCGGTCATCAGCAGCAACTGGTCGAGGCGTTGGGCGACCCGCTCGGCTCGGCCGGCGAGGCCGCGCGGATCGAGCAGGTCGTACAGCCGTTTGCGCGAGTAGGTTTTCAGCGCGGTGTGGCAGGCGGCGAAGTAGCAGCCCAGCAGGCAGGCGGCGAGCGTAATCCAGATGGCCGGGTTCAAGGCGGGCTCTCGTCTCCCGGAAAAAGTTCAGGCCGCGCACCGCCGGGACAGTGAGCAGCGGACGATCGGCAAAGGTCAGGTCGGTTCGCGGCCGGCGTCGAACACCTTGCCGATACCGAGTTGGGTCAGGATGTCGTCTTCTCGGCGGTGCATCCGCTCGTAACTGTCCGGGTCGAGGTCGTCTTCGCCCAGCAGGTGCAGCAGGCCATGCACGGCATAGAGGAGGGCTTCGTGACGCAGCGAATGGCCCCGCTGCTCGGCGACACGCCGGGCCTCGTCGAGGCAGACGACGATATCGCCGTCGGGCTCGTTGGCCGGGGCATCGTTCTCGGCCAGGTCAAAGGTCAACACGTCCGTCGTGCCGGGCACATCCTTCCACTGCTCGTGCAGCGCGGCCATCTCGTCATCGGTGACGACCACCAGCGACAGCCGGCCACGCGAGACCCCGGCACAATGCGCCGCACGCGACAGCATCACATCGAGCCAACCCGCGAGGGGCGGGTCCGCATCGTCGGTCTGCAGCAACAGGTCGATCGGCAGGTCAGGCACGGGCGGGAAACCGCCCGGGGTAGACGGGGGCTCGTCGGGTGACGGCGCATCGGGTTCAGAGGTGTCGGCAAGTGTCACAGGCGCTCTTGTAGCGAGATCCATCGGAACGGCTAACCGTGGGGCAGCTTACACTCAAACGTTTTCGTGAGCGTCACGCGGTTGCCCGTGTCGTTGAACTCGACCCCGGTCATGTATGCATTCATCAGCATCACGCCCCGGCCACAGGGTCGACTGAGGTTTTCGTCTGCGGTGGGGTCGGGCAATGCTTCCGGGGTAAAGCCGGGCCCCTGGTCTTCGATCGAGATGACCACCCGCTGGTCGTTGACATCCATCTCGACGGTGACGGTCTTAGAGGCGTCGCCATCGTTGCCGTGCTTGACGGCATTCGCGAGCGCTTCGTCCAAGGCAAGGCGGATCGCGAAGACAGCCTCGCGGCGGTAGCCCGCGTCCTCGACCGCCGAGACGATGTGCTTGAGCACGTCGACCGCTTCGGTCAACGTACTGGGGATGACCCATGATTTCGTGGTCGATTCACCCATCAGTTCGGGTCAGACTCCCGGCAAACGGCGCGGGCGGGCGTATTACTGAAAGCTCGCCATCGCGCCCGCGATGTCATCGTGGATCTGGAAAAGCTTGTTGAGCTTCGTGATCACAAACACTTCGTAGATCTGCTTATCGATGTTGGCGAGACGGAGCTGGCCGCCCTTGGCCTTCACCTTGTTGTTGAGCGTGATGAGCGTCCCCAGTGCGGCCGAGGACAGGTGCTCGACGTTGTCGAAATCGAGCACGAGCTTCGGGTTCGAGGAGGCGTCGATCAGGTCGCCCACTTCGCTGCCGATCTTCTGGATGCTGGCTTCTTCGAGGATGTTGCGGTCGAGGAACCCGACCCGGGTGACTTCACCGTCAACATCCAATGTTAGCCGCGACTCCTGATTAGTCATCAGACTGACTCCAAGGGTGATTTAAGAGCCAAACCGTATCCGCCCCCCCATGGGGTGTCAAACGATTAACGGGACTCTATCCCCCATCGGACGGATCATAGGCGCGACTCAACCTGTTCGCCCGCTTGGCCCGCAGGTCCGGCCGTTGTTATAATCGATCGGACACAGCGAACACGGAGGTCCGCGATGAACGCTTCTTACAAAATCGCCTTAGTGGTAGCCGTCGGGCTGCTGATTATCGTTGCCGGGTACTACGCGACGCGTCAGACCGAGGCCCCCGCGACCGCCGGTGAATCGGCCGATGCGGACCAGCCCACCGAGGTCGCGGCCCTTACCGACGAGCCCATCGACGCCCCGCCGCAGCGAACCGGCGGCAACATGCGTGATCGCAGCGGCCCAGCTGTCACCCCGCCGCGTGAGACGAACACCACCCCGCCGACCGCGCGGACACCACGCTCGGCTGCGGCCACACCCCCCCCGCCGCAAGCCGACCCCACCGACATCGAAACAACAACGCCCCCCGTCGTCGACCTGGGCCCCGCCCCGGCG
The DNA here is from genome assembly GCA_044439905.1 of Phycisphaerales bacterium JB063. Lineage (GTDB taxonomy): Bacteria > Planctomycetota > Phycisphaerae > Phycisphaerales > Phycisphaeraceae > JAHQVV01. The sequence continues at coordinate 15,810 of JBITAC010000056.1, forward strand.
GGCCTCCCGCGTTCACTCGCCGACGCACGCAACCCGGGCACCAACCCCGCGTCCGAACCTGCCGACGCCGAGGCCAGCGATAACACGAACACGCCCCCTGCCCAGGACGACAGTGTCGCCACCTCGGAACCGACCGAACAGGCGTCCCCCGACACCGTTACGCAAGAACCGGCCCCCGCGACCCAGCCCGAAACCACGGTCGATGCAACGCCCCAGACTCGCCCCGATCGCGATACCACACCCCCGACCGAGCCGAGCCGCCCCGCCGAGCGTCCGCGTTTCCCCTCCCAGCCGGCCGAGCGCACGGCCGACACCCGCGCGATCCCCGCGACCTACACGATCCAGGCCGGCGACATGCTCGTCACCATCGCAGAGCGCTTTTACGGCTCACAGGCCGCGTGGGAAGCCATCGCACAGGCCAACCCCTCCGTCGATCCGACCCGCCTCCGGGTGGGGCAGGAACTCCGTCTGCCCCGGCCTGACGCTGTCGATCGACCACGCACCGAGCCCCCCGCCCCGACGCCCGGGCAGCGCAACGCCTACACCGTCCAGCCCGGCGATAACCTCTACCGCATCGCCCAGCGCTTCTACAACGACGCCGAGAAGTGGGACGTCATCTACAACCATAACCGCGACACGATCGGCGACGACCCCGCCAAGCTCCGTGAGGGCATGACGCTCGTGATCCCCCCCGCCGTCGGCGGCGCGAACTAACGCGACCCACGCGTGACCGATACCCCCTCCACCAGCACCCCGACCGCGCCCGCCGACTTGGCGGTCGATGTCGCGGTGTTCGGCGGCGGCGTGGCCGGGCTCTGGCTACTCGACGCACTGGTCCGAGCGGGCTATGACGCAATCCTCATCGAGAAGCACGCGATGGGGCATGGCCAAACCGTCTGCGCCCAAGGCATCATCCACAGCGGGCTCAAGTACACGCTCAAGGGTGGCATGACCGGGTCGGCCCAAGCCATCAAGGAAATGCCTGCGCTCTGGCGTCGATGCCTCGAAGGCCAGGACCAGCCCGACCTCCGCGGCACCCGCATCCGCAGCGACCACTGCCTGCTCTGGCGGACCCAGTCGCTCTCTTCCAAACTCGGCATGGTCGGAGCACGCGCCGGGCTCAAGGTCAAGCCCATCCGCCTCAGCGGGGACGAAGTGCCCCAAGCCCTCCGCGCCTGCCCGGGCGGCGTGTTCCGGCTCGACGAGCAGGTCATCGCCCCCGAATCGATGCTGGCCATACTGCTACAACGACACCGCGACCGCTGCATCCGGGCCGACGTTGAGGACTTCACGGTCGAGGCGGGACACGTGCGCTCATTCCACCTGCACGGCCGACGGGTCCTGCCCAAACACGTCGTGCTCACCGCCGGCGCGGGCAACGCGCAGCTGCGGCGTGCGATCGGGCTTCCCAATGGCACCATGCAACGCCGGCCGCTGCATATGGTCATGATGCGTTCGCCCGATCTCCCGCTGCTCCAGGGGCACTGTGTCGATGGCGCGAAAACCCGCGCGACGATCACCAGCGACCGCGACCGCGATGGCCAAACCGTCTGGCAGGTCGGCGGACAAATTTCAGAGGACGGCGTATCGATGGAGCGTGACGAGCTGATCCCCTTCGCCAAGCGCGAGGTCGCGGCCGTGCTGCCCGGGCTCGAACTCACGGGTGTGGAATGGGCGAGCTATCGCATCGACCGCGCCGAGCAGCAGATGCCCGGCAACAAACGCCCGGAACACTGCGCAGCCCTCGAAGACGGTAACGTCCTCACCTGCTGGCCCACCAAGCTCGCGCTCGCGCCGATCCTCGCCGCGGATATCATCGATAGGCTCCCTGCGCCGCAGACGCAGGAGGGTGGAACGGGCATCCTGCCGGTGAATACGCTGGAGTCCCTGGCAACAATGCCCCACCCCGACGTGGCCCCCCCGCCCTGGGAGACGACCGACGCATGGACCCGCGACCCCTAGGAAAATCCGGCCTCGCCGTCACACGCCTCGGCTTTGGCGCGTTCAAGATCGGCCGCGACCTCGGGACGAAGTACCCGGGCCAATATCACATGCCCGAACCTGACCAGGCCGTCGACATCATCCATCAGATGCTCGACCTCGGGCTCAACTACATCGACACCGCACCCGCCTACGGCCTGAGCGAAGAACGAATCGGCGCGTCGCTATGCCGCAAGCGGCTCAAAGACATCGTGATCTCAACCAAGGTCGGCGAGTCGTTCAGCGTCATCGACGGCAAGCCGCATTCCGAATACCGCTACGACGCCGCATCGATCCGCTCAAGCATCGATCGTAGTCGCAAACGTCTGGGCCGAGACACACTCGACATCGTGTTCATCCACAGCAATGGCGACGATGCGCACATCCTCAACCAGACCGACGCCGTTGAAACGCTCACCGCCTTGCGCGACACGGGCACGATCCGTGCGGTCGGTTTGTCGGGCAAGACGGCAAAGGGCTTCGCGCAGTCCTTCGAGTGGGCAGATGTCGCGATGGTGGAGTACAGCCCTGCTGCGCCGCAGCTCGCCGACACGATCGCACTCGCGCACGAGCGCGGCGTCGGGGTCGTCGTGAAAAAGGCTCTTGGCTCGGGCCACCTCCCCGCCGACGAAGCATTGCGATTTGTCTTCGACCACCCCGGCGTGAATAGCGCCGTTGTCGGCACACTCAACGCGAAACACATGCAGGCCAACCTCGCGGCGGTGTACCGTGGCTAAGGCGGACGCGTCATCCCACGAGACGTTTCGCATCCAAGAAGACCTCGCCTGTATCCAATGCGGTTACAACCTTCGGACGCTACGAAGCAGCGCAAGCTGCCCCGAGTGCGGCGAAGCGATCGAATCAACCATCGGACTGGGCGCGATCAAACACTGGCCGATCAACGCGGAGTGGCCATGTAACTGGATGTGCCTCGGCCTGCTGTTAGCGGTCCCGCTCGGCATCGGACTGCTCATCTGGTTCATCGCCCTCCTCTTCTTCCTCAGGCGAATGCGTACCGATAGCGTCTTCTGGACTCTGGTACGACACGTCAGTTGGATCTCCATAGTGGCCAGCATCGGCGCGATCCTCTGCATCATCCTTATGGGCTCTTACTATGGTGCCAGTACCGAAGGCCTCTTATTGATCTTTCTCTGCGCCACGTTGGCCCATTTCGTCTGCATCTTTTTACTGGCGATCCGGCTCACGACAGATGCCAGGATGCCCACGGCACGCGCGTTCGCGTACGGCTGCCTGGCGCTCCAAGCCATCATCGCGGGGGGCTTTGCCCTCGGTGTACCGCACTCTTACATGACGGCTTCGCTTGGCGTAGTGATGTGTGGGCTGGCGTGGTCATACATCGGCGGGATGTACTGGATGGGTATCGCGGTCGGGCTCGGCGATCAACGCGAGGCCATCGAACGCCGAGTGCAGCGTCTCAAGCAACAGACGAATCATTAGTGGGTGTAGGTTCGGTCTGCATGCGCAACGAGGAATAATCGAAGATCCATGATTGCCCACTGGCGCACGCGGGGTAGAATGGTCGATAGAAACGCAGACCACGCAGCGCGTGCGTCACCCGGACGAGCGAGTCACATCGCCGGTTCGACTGCCCGGTTTCGAGAGGCCGAACACTCGGCAAAGTGCTCTCGAACCTGTTGAACCTCAAGGGAGCGGGATCGGGCGCAACGGCCAGGCCCCCGTGTTCACCGACGGTTTTCCGAAGGCGAACGCGACGGGGAAGGCCCGGACGACCCGGCGAAGCACCCACCTGATCTTGAGGTTCGGAACACGCCGACGGCCTCCCGAAACCGTGCAGTCGAACACCCCACGTCACAACGCAACGCCTTCCGCCCCCGCCCCGCCAAGCCCGGCGGGGCCAATCGGTCAGGAACTTCCGCACACGGCGGACCGCGGCCTGCGCCGTCGCTAAGATGGTGCGATGGATCGTAAACCCTCTGCCACAACCCCCGCCGCCGATCTCGCCCGGTCTGCCCAACTCGACCGCGTGGTCGATGCGCTTGTTGAGAGCTACCCCGGCGACGGCCGGACCCAGCACATCGACGCCACCTTCCTGCCCAGCCGGGCCCGCGCGGTGCAGTGCATCGAGCTCATCCGCCGCATCGTCTTCCCGGGCTTCTTCGACGAGCAACGACTCACCACCGACCGCGTCCGCTACCACGTCGGCTCGCTGGTGGCCGATCTCGATTCGTTGCTCTACGACCAGATCCGCCAATCGCTGCGCTACCGCGAGAACGCCGAGCAAGACGGCAAGGGCGACGCCTGCGACGACTGCGACACGCAGGCCCGCACGATCACCGACGCGTTTTTACAAGGGCTCCCCGAACTCCGCCGGGTCCTCGCGCTCGATGTGCAGGCCGCGTTCGATGGCGACCCCGCCGCGAAACACACCGACGAGGCCGTATTCTGCTACCCCGGTGTCGACGCCGTCTTTATCCACCGCGTCGCCAACGCGCTCTACCGGCTCAGTGTCCCGATGCTTCCACGCATCATGAGCGAGTACGCCCACAACGAAACGGGTGTCGACATCCACCCCGGCGCGACCATCGGCGACTCGTTCTTCATCGACCACGCGACCGGCGTCGTCATCGGCGAGACAACGCACATCGGCCGACGCGTCAAGGTCTACCAGGGCGTCACCCTCGGCGCGCTCTCCACCAAGGGCGGTCAGGACCTGCGCAACAAAAAACGCCACCCCACCCTCGAAGACGACGTCACCATCTACGCCGGGGCCACGATCCTCGGCGGCGATACCGTCATCGGCGCACGCTCCACCATCGCGGGCTCCGTCTTCCTTACCAAAAGCGTCCCGCCCGACCACGTCGTCCTCTCCACCCAGCCCGAGCCACAACTCAAGGCCCGCGGCGGTGACAGCCCCACCAATTGGTCGATCTGACCCGTAGGGTGGGTGGAGCGAGTCCGCGAGCGATACCCACCGAAACAGACTCGGAGCACGAAGTGTGAGCGAGTGTTCGGGTCATTTGTGATTGCATCACTCGCTCGCGCTTCGTGCTCCGACAAAGCCACAGTAGCCCCGGTGGGTATCGCTCGCGGACTCGCTCCACCCACCCTACGCCAACGCCGCGCCTATGATTCAGGTACACCGCACGCATCACCTGCCCCCTAACCCGCCATGTCGTTCACCCTCACCATCGACTTCAACAAGCCCATCGCGCTGTTCCCGCTGAATCAGTGCGTCCTGCTTCCGCATACCACCGCGCCGCTGCACATCTTCGAAAATCGCTACCGCGCGATGACCCGCGATGCACTCGACAGTGCCGGGCTGATCGCGATGGCCGTGCTCGATCGCAACACCTGCGACCCAAGCAGCCCGACACCCCCGCGGATCCGTCCACACGTCTGCGTCGGCTACATCGTCCAGCACGATCGCTTCCCCGACGGCCGATACAACATCCTGCTCCAGGGCGTCGCCCGCGCCGCACTACGCGAGGAGGTCGAGCCCGACCCCGGCGGCTACCGACGCGCGGTCCTTCGGCCGATCGAGCAGAACGCGATGGAGATCGACCTTGAAACCCAGCGGCAAACACTCGACCGGCTGCTGGCCGATGCGGCGCTCAAGCAACTCGCCGGGGTCAGCGCGGTGCAGAACTGGTCGACGCCCGAGTTGCCGACCGCGGCGCTGACGGACTTGGCGTGGAACACCCTGAGCCGGGACCGCGAGGAACGCTACGGCGTTCTGTCCGAGCCATGCCCGATCCGGCGCGCCGATCGACTGATCACGATGCTCCGCCAAACTCGCAAGACCCTGCAAATCGCCGACCGCATGGGCCCCTGCACCGGTGAGCACGGGCTTGGGTTGAACTGAAGCCGACTCGGCGACGGGGTTGCTAAACTGCCCGCATGGATACCGACCAACCCCTCGTCATGGACGACGCCCACACGCACGACGACGACCCGCTCCTGGCCGACCTCACGCCGCCCCAGCGTGAGGCGGTGGTGCATGTCGATGGACCGCTGCTCGTCCTCGCCGGGCCGGGCTCGGGCAAGACCCGCGTCATCACCCGTCGGGTGGCATACCTGATCCAGCGGGTCGGCATCGCGCCGTGGAACGTACTCGCGATCACCTTTACCAACAAAGCGGCCGCCGAGATGCGCGAGCGCATGGCTACGATGCTCACCGAGCGCCAGACCAAGGCCGTCACGATGTGCACCTTCCACTCCCTGTGTGCCCGGCTCTTGCGGCAGTACGGCGAACACATCGGCCTGGTCCCGGGCTACTCGATCTACGACACGTCCGACCAGAAGCGCGCGATGAAGCAGACCCTCGAAGACCTCGAGATCAGCACCAAAAACTTCCCGCCCGCGTCGATGCTCTCGGCGATCAGCAACGCGAAGAACGAGCTCATCGGGCCCGAGGCCTTCGCCGACGGCGCGAGCAACTTCTACGACCGCACCGTCGCCAAGGTCTATACCAAGTACGCCACGATTCTCGAGAAGAACCACGCGCTCGACTTCGACGACCTGCTGCTCAAGACCGTCGAGCTGATGCGTGACCACCCGAAGGTGCTCGCCGAGCTGCGTGAGAAGTACCAGTACGTGCTGATCGACGAGTATCAGGACACCAACCACGCCCAGTTCATGATCGCCAACGCCCTCGCGTCGGGCCATCAAAACATGATGGCGACCGGCGACCCGGACCAGTCGATCTACGGCTGGCGGGGCGCGAACATCCGCAATATCCTCGAGTTCGAGGACCACTTCCCCGAAGCCAAGACCGTCGCGCTGGAGCAGAACTACCGCTCGACGCCGCAGGTGCTCGCCGCCGCCGATGCACTGATCCGTAACAACCGCGGCCGAAAGCACAAACGGCTGTGGACCGACAACCCGGCGGGTGAGCCCGTGCAGATCGCCTCGTACCACGACGAGCGCGGCGAGGCCCACGGCGTGGCCGAAACGTTCCGCGAGCTCAACGAGAAGCACGGCGTCGCGTGGGGGCAGATGGCGGTGTTCTACCGCATCAACTCGCTCTCGCGTGTGATGGAAGATGCGCTGCGCGACGCGGGCATCCCGTACCAGATCGCACGTGGCACGGCGTTCTACGACCGCAAAGAGATCAAGGACGCCGTCGCCTACCTCCGCGCGATCGCGAACCCGGCCGACGAAGTCAATCTCCTGCGGATCATTAACACCCCCGCCCGCGGGATCAGCACCGCCACGATCAAGGCGATGCAGGCCTACACGCTGGCCGAGAACACCCCGATGGATGCGGTGATCGCGAACCCGCTGGTGCTCACCGCCGTCAACACCCGCGCACAAAACAGCATCGCCAAGTTCGACAAGGTCTTGCAGGGCTGGCGCAGCGCGATCGATCACGCCAGCGCCGATGCACAAGGTCCGCAAGCCCCGATCACGATCAATAACGAAGAGTCATCCTTCCGCTTCTTTGTGGAGCGCGTGTTACGCGAGAGCGGGCTCGAAGATTTCTATCGCAACGACAAGTCCGACCCGGACCAGGAACGCCTCGCGAACCTCGGCGAACTGGTGTCTTCGGCGCAGCAGTACGAGCAGGAGCTGATCGCGGAGGTCCAGGCGGACTCGGACGGCCGGGTGATGCACGTCCCACTGCAAGACAAGCTGCTGGGTTTCCTCGAGCGTGTCGCGCTGGTCTCCGATGTCGATGCGGTCAACTCGGAGATGGGCTCGGTCACCCTGATGACGCTGCACGCGGCCAAGGGGCTCGAGTACCCGGCCGTCGCGATGATCGGCTTCGAGGACGGGCTGCTCCCCCATCAGCGCGCCAACAACGACGACAACGAACTCGAGGAAGAACGCCGACTCGCCTTCGTCGGCATCACGCGGGCGGAGAAACGCCTGTACCTCAGCCACGCCCGCTCGCGCACCGTGTTCGGTATCCCGCAGTCCACGATGCGCAGCCGATTCCTCGACGAGTTGCCCAGCGATGTGATCGATGAGGTCGATAGCGCCGACGATCGCGACCCGTTCGGCGACGACTACAACGATCGCCCCGCCCGCTCGGTCGCGGCAAAGCAGGCGTCGCTGTTCCCCAAGGGCTCGAAGGTCCGCCACGCACAGTTCGGCATCGGCGAGGTCCTCGACGTCACCGCGATGGGGTCCATCAGCCGGGCCACCGTGCGGTTCAACACGCACGGCCGAAAGACCCTGATCCTGCAGTACGCCAACCTCGAACGCCTCGACGCCGCCACGGGCAAGGTCATCCCGCAGGATGACGGCGACGAAGACCTGCCCTTCTAAAACCGACCGGCCGGTTTGGCCATAGACAGCATGGCATCAACGAGCGGACCGCCCTCGGGTTCGATGCTGCCTCAAGTAGTGAAACCATGACACGCACACGCATCAAAATCTGCGGGATCCGTGAAGAAGCAGCGGCACGCGCCGCGGTGAACGCCGGTGCGGATGCGATCGGCCTGGTGTTTGTTGCGTCCTCGCCGCGAGCCGTGGATATCCCCGACGCCGCCCGGGTCGTGGGGTCGCTCCCGCCGTGGGTCGAGCCCGTTGGCCTGTTTGTTGACGCCGAGGCGGAGCACATTCTGCAGGTCTGTCGCGCCACGGGGGTCCACAGCGTGCAGCTGCATGGCCGGGAGCCGTTGTCTCTGCTCGACTCCCTTCCGGGCCTGCGGGTCATCAAGGCGCTGCCGTTTGATCCCGATGCGCTCGACAGCGCGCTGGCGTGGGACGCCGACCCGCGTGTGTCTGCGCTGCTGTTCGATGCGGCGCAGGGTGGAAGCGGTGAGACGATCGACTGGCACGCGCTCGCGGCGGTGAAGCCGGGGTTCAGCAAGCCGATCATCCTCGCCGGCGGGCTGTCGCCGGGGAACGTCGCCGAAGCGATCGAGGTCGTTGGCCCCTACGCCGTCGATGTATCGAGCGGGGTCGAGGCGTCGCGCGGTGAGAAAGACGCGGGATTGATCGATGCATTCTGCAAATCTGCCAGACTTTTGGGATAGCTCCATGAAGCCACGCAGCGGCTGGGCGATGCACTACAATCTCGCCCTATGAAACGTGTGCTCTCAGGATTACAGCCGTCGGGCCAGCTCCATCTTGGCAACTATGCCGGGGCGATTAAGCAGTTTGTGCAGTTGCAGGACACGCACGAGATGTTTGTCTTCGTGGCCGCCTACCACGCGCTCACATCGAGCCGGGACCCCGAGCAGCTCCGCGCGAACATCCGCCAGATCGTGGTGGACTACATCGCGTTCGGCCTCGACCCGCAGAAGACGAACATCTACCTGCAGCAGGATGTCCCGGCGGTGACCGAGCTGGCTTGGATCCTGTCGTGCGTCTGCCCCAAGCACATGATGGACAAGGCCACGAGCTACAAAGACAAGGTCGCCAAGGGGCTGCCCGCGTCGATCGGGCTGTACACCTACCCCATCCTGCAGGCGGCCGACATCCTGAGCGTCGATCCGGACCTCGTGCCCGTCGGCGAAGACCAGCGGCAGCACATCGAGATCACCCGCGACCTGGCGAGCAAGTTCAACCACTACTTCGCCAGCGACGAAGCGCCGGTCTTCAAACTGCCCGCGCCGATGATCCAGAAAGAGGCCGGCGTCCTGCCCGGCATCGACGGCCAAAAGATGAGTAAGAGCTACGGCAACGCGGTCGACCCGTTCATGGACGAGAAACCGCTGCGCAAACGCATCATGAAGATCGTCACCGACAGCAAGGGCGTCGACGACATCAAAGACCCCGAGGGCTGCACGGTGTATCAGATCTACGCCGGGCTCGCGGGCAAGGACGACCCACGCACCGCGGAGTTGGCTGACCGCTACCGCAAGCCGGGCATGGGCTACGGCCACGCGAAGCAGGCGCTGTTTGAGTTGATCATGGACGAGTTCGGCGAAGCCCGCAGCAGACGCAAGGCGCTGATCGACGACCCGGGCCACATCGACCAGGTGCTCAAGGACGGTGCCCAGCAGGCCAACGCGCATGTGTCACAGGTGGTCTCGCGGGTACGTGCCGCGGTGGGTTTGTAACGCGGCCAATCCGTGGGAAACCAACAAACCCACGCGTATTCGGCGTGGGCTTCGCGTTAGGTTGCATTGAGTTGATTATCGCTACGCAGCATCGGCGGCGTTCTTTTCCATCAGCATGACCCAGGTCTCGCGTTCGTAGGTCAGCAGCTTGATGGCTTCATTAAGCGGGCCGGTGTCGCGCTGGGTGCTTGCGTCGATGAGCAGGCGGTAGATGTAGGTGTAGAGCGCGGTGAGCTTCTCGCAGACCTCGGGAAGGATGTCGGGCTTGAGCGAGTTGGAGAGCTCGAGCACGATCTTCTGGGCCTTGGAGATGTTGGTGTACGAAACGTCGTAGTTCTTTTCCTCAATGCCAACAACGCCCGCACGGCACAGGCGGAGTGCGCCGTCGAAGAGCATCAGCCGAAGCTGCTCGGGGCTCGCGGCGAGGACCTGGTTTCGGAGGTAGGCGTTGGGTGCGGCGGGGGTCATACAAACCTGTCGTTGCGGTCATGGAAACGGGTTCGACCCAAGAGATATCGGCGAGGTGTCGGGGGCCGATCCAGCCGGGGGCGTGGGGTCCAATAACCCGCTTCTGGCGCGGCCAGCCGGGGCCGGGGCGTCTTAGGAGGCACGCTGTGCGGGCTGGATGGCGGCGATCTGCGACAGGGCCGAGCTCTGGTCCTGGAGGTCGGCCAATGCCCGCTCCATCGCGACAAACTGGGCCTGCAGACGCTCACGTTTGGCTTCAAGCAGTTCGGTCAGGTCCTCGATCCGGCGTTCGTTAAGCTGGACCTGCTGGTCAATGACATCGATCTGCCGCTGCACGCTGCCGTCGATCGTATCGGTCAGCCGTTCCAGGAGTTTATCGATCTCGACGCCGATCCCCTGTGCGACAAGGGTATCTGTCGTCTCGCCGGTGTCGGGGTCGACCTCGAACTGCTCGAAGTTGAACAGGGCTTCGACCGCCTCACGGTCGTTGGTGAGCGCCTGGCGGAACTTGGCTTCGTCGATCTCGAGCTTGGCCCCCGCCCCGACGCGGATGCCGACCTGTGCGAGCATTTTGTACTGGCCGGTGAGCGCGTTGTTGGGGTTGATGACCGCGTTGTAGATGCTGGACCGGATCTGACCCACCGTGCTGTCACCCAGCAGGAGCCCGCGGACTTCTTCCTCCGCGTCGTACGAGTCGTACTTGTCGAGCGTCTCGATCAGCGCATTAAAGCCGGTGACAAACTCGTTAGCGCTCTTGATGACGGCCTCATCGTCGCGGGAGATCGTGACCTGCGTCGGCTGGTCGCTGGTGGTCAGGAGCGTGATGTCCGCGCCGGGGATGACCGACGAGAGCGTATTGGACTTGGACTCGATGATGATCGAGTTGGCCGGGTCGTTGCCGCCGTAGAACACGACCGCGTCCTGGGCCCGGCTGAGTGTGGAGGTGCCGAGGTCCGAGCCGCCGTCGTCGAAGGTAAACGCGCCGCCGGACCCGGCGGTCTCCGAGCTGAGCGAGAGACGGAAGGGCGCGGCGGGCGAGCCGTCGTTGATGATCGAGGCCGAGATGCCGATGTTGGCGTCGTTGATGAGGTTGGCGACATCCTGCAGCGAGTCGGTCGCGCTGACGTCGATGGTGCGTTCGAACGTCCCGGCAAAGTCCGCGCCGGCAGCGGTCGCAGTGCCCAGCAGGCCGAGGTCGCGTGCGGTCGTTGACCCCTCTTCCTCGATCTCGATCGCGACGGCGCCAGAGCCGAGGTCTTCGATGGTGATGCCATCGCCGGTGTCGTTGACCCGGGCGAGGATATCGAGGCCACGGCTGTTGATCTCACTGAGCAGGTCGTCGATGGTGATCTCATTGCCCTGCGTGATGTCGACCGTGGCGGTGTCGCCGTCGCTATCGCGGATGGTGAACTTGCCGCGTTCGACGCCGAGCGCGTCCAGACGAGTCCCGCCGTTGAGGTATGAAAACTCCAGGTCGCCGGTATCGGCTTCGCCTTGAGCGAACGTGCCCAGGATTCCGAGTTGTGCGGCCGCGCTCCCGGTGCTGTCGGCGATCACCAGGTCGCCCAGCCCGCCGGCGTTGTCGACGATCTTGATGCCTGTGCCTGCGTTGTTCAGCGAAGCGGTCAGCCCGAGGCCGCTGTTGTTGATGTTGTCGAGGATGTCGGAGATCGACGTCGCGCTGCCGAAGTCGACCGTCGCGGTCGCGCCCAGCGAGTTGGTGAAGCTGACCTGCGAGCCAGAGCTTGGCGTGCCCTGCGGGTCGAGGTTGACGCCGGTGACCGTGGAGCTGGAGGTCTGTGTCACGATGCCAAGGGTGGTCGCGGTGGTCGCGCCGAAGGTGCCATCACGGACGATGAGGTCGCCCGCCCCGCCGGTATTGTCGGTGACGACAATCGCGCGGTTCTGGATCGAGAGCGAGATGCGCCCGCCAGTGTTGGTGTTGACGGCATTGAAGAAGTCGCCCAGCGTGGTGTAGGCGTCGAGGTCGAAGTTGTAGTTCTGCGCGGGGTTGTCCTTCGCGACAAACTGGATATCGCGGTTACCGTCGCCGTTCGTGCCCGCGCCGGTGCCTTGGAACAGGTCGGCGATCGCCGTCGCGGTGGTGACGGGGACCTGGCCTTCACCGGTGATCCCCGCGACGCCTTGACCGCCAAAGAGCCCACCGATGAGCTTCGAGTTGATGCCCGCAATGACCCGGCCGCCCGCAATGACGCCGTCGGCATCGTTGTCCGCGCCCTCGATCAAACCGAGGTCGGCCAGCGCATTGGGCGAACTGCCCGCCGTGATGGCGAACCCCCCGCCGCCGCCGGAGCTGTCGATGATCTGGATACCCGTACCGTCGGCATTGGCCAGGCCTGTGAGCACCCCGCCGGACTGTGTCTCGATCTGCTCGAAGATGTCGCCGAGCGTGAGCGCGTTGTCGAGGTCGACGTTGACGGTCGCGCCATTCGAGGCGGTGATCGTGAAGGCCGTGCCGGCGGTGCTGCGGACGCCCTTGCCGTCGTTGAGCGAAGCGATCAGGGTGTCTTCACCGACGGTATTGATCTTCAGGCCCGTAAGTGTTTCGTCGCCGCCGACACCATCGGTCGAGCCATTACCCGCGAGGCCGAGTGACGTCGCGGTGCCGGTCACGCCGACGTCGGCGATGACCAGGTCGTTGGTGGTTGCGCCCGAAGCGTCGGTGATCTGCAGCCGGTCGCCGTCGATCTCGGCAATGACATTGACCCCGGTAGTCTGGTTGATCTTGTCGACCACATCGTCCACGGTGACGACCGAGGTCAGGTCGACCAGTGCCGTCGCGCCGGATCGGTCCGTCACGCGGATGTAGCCGCGATTGATCCCTGCGCCGCCGTTGAGCGTGGACAGCCGGGTTTGCGAGTCGAGCCGGGCTTCGCCTCGGTCAAAGGTGAGCGTGGTGCCGGTGGGTGCAACCGGGGTCGAGCTCGCGTCGGCGAAACCGCTGGAGATAGTCTGCTGCGCCGAGACGAGGCGGTTGACGATAAAGCTGTACGTGCCCGGCACCGCCCCGACACCCGAGCTTGCGGTCAGGACACTGTCATTGGAGCTGTTGGCGATCGTGCTGCTAAAGAGTGAGTCGCCAGAGAACCCGGCAGAGGCGTTCTTGAGCGAGAGCAGGCGTGCGTTGATTTCCTGAAACGCGACCTGCTGAGAGCGGAGGACTTCGTTGCGGTTCTGCAGGAGGGTACGCGGCCGCGCCTCGATCGAGACAAGCTGATCGACGATGCTCGAGATATCCAACCCACTGATCAGGCCGACGCCGGTGGTGATCTGGCCCATAGCGATAGCTCCTGCGTAAATGCGGTGCACAGGATTTATCGACGCGATGCCTAAGCATACTTAAATGCAGCAAAGACACTCGAATTGAACTCAAGTGAATGCAGAGGCTGGGCTTATAGAAAATAGACGCGAGCAAAGCCCGGAGCACGCCGCCGAGAAACCCGCCCGATCAGCCCTCGGGCTGGACCGCGGCCTCTTCAGTGTCCGAGGCGATCAGCTCGGCGACCTTCTCCCGGACCAACGACGCGGGGATCGCATAGGTCGCGATTCGGCCGGCGCGGGCGATGTTGAAGCCCACCGCCTCGCCCTTGAGGTTCACCAACGGCCCGCCGCAGTCCCGCGGCCGGATCTCGGCATCGTGCTGGACCACCAGCTCAAAACCGACGTTACGCTCACTGACCTCGCCACCCATCCGGTTCATCCGCTCGCCCCGGCTGCGCGGGTCGGGCTGCATCTCGTTAAGTTCAACCTCCAGGTCCATGACGTCCCCATCACGCTGGAGCGAGATCGTCACGCGGTCGCCCACCGCCCCCTCCTGAAGCACGCCGACTAGCTGCTGGACCGCGATGACCTTCTTGCCCATCAGGTGGGTGATGACATCGCCGACCTCGACGCCCGCGTTGGCCGCCCCGTAGCCCTCGGTCAGGTCGGTGACGACCAGCCCGTCACCATCGGGTGTGAGCATCACACCCAGCACCAACCGATTGGGAGCCACGCGACGCGGCTGCGTGCTGACGATGCCCGCCTGACGCGGCTCGGCCTCGGGGCCCGCCACCACCACCCACTCCCCGATCTCCATCGGCTCGTCGACAAACGTCACCGGCTCAAGCGCCACACCATCGATATGCAGCAGCAGCAGATCGTTCGCATTGTCACGCGCAACAACACGCGCCTCAAAGTCGAGTTCGTTATCCGTCCGGCAGATCAACAGCTCGCTGCCCACCACCTCGCTCGCTTTCGTAAGCACATAGCCCCGTGCGTCCACAACCGTCCCCAGCGCACGGACCTCGCCATCGCCGATGACGGTTACGACGCTGCCTCGGACCTCTTCGATCACGGGCGTGAGCAGTTCCTGCAACGCGCGGTCGCCGCCTCGCCCACGCCGACCACGATCCTGCGCCGACGCGGGGAGCGTCGTGGCGACCACCAAGACCAACAAGCCCACCACCACCGGCAGGCGGGAAAACATCTGGTTTACTGCGAAAAATCGTGGCATATGCAAACTCACAGAGGTCGTCTTCGTTTCAAAAATCAAGCACGCGTGACCCGCCGAGGGTTTAGTCCTCCGGCTCGTAACGGCCCATCACCAACTCAAGCTCAAGTGTGTCATCCCCCCGAATCACCGAGAACACCACGCGGTCGCCCGGCTCGGCCCTGCGGATCTCATGCACAATGTCGCCAAACGACTCGACCGGCTTCCCCGCGACCGCGATCACCCGGTCGCCGCGCCGGACCCCCGCGTTATCCGCGGCCTGGCCCTCGATCACCTCGCCGATCACCGCCCCGCCCCGACGGTTGGGGCGGACACCGATGTACGCATCGCCCTCACGCAGCGGGGTCGACGGCATCGCACGGTTCCAGATCTCGCCCCCCACCAGACGCTCCCAGGTATCGGTATACGTCGAGATCGGCACGTGGAAGTTCGCGGTCAGCCCCCCGCCGATTCGGCTATGGATGCCGATCACCCGGCCGTTCAGGTCGAACAACGGCCCGCCCGAGTCGCCGCCAATAATCGTGCAGTCGCTTTGCACCACGTCGTCCCGGCTGTTGAGCACTCGCCCCAGCCGAGCCACCACGGGCCGCTCGGCATCGAACCCCCCGGGGTGCCCCATCGCGATGACCCAGTCGCCACGCTCCACCGTGCCCAGGTCGCCCATCTCGACGTAAGGCCAAGGCCCCTCGTCCGTGATTTTCAGCAGCCCGCTATCGATCCCCTCGTTGATGCCAAGCGACTCCCCACGAGCCGTGCTGCCATCGGGAAAGACAAACACGACGCGCGTCCCGGGGCGCATCGCGACGTGGCCCGCGGTCAGGACCAGGCCATCCTCCGAGATAATCACACCACTGCCCGAGCCGCCACCCGCCCGGACACACACCGTCGCCGGGGTCGCCCGCTCGACGACCGCCTCGACCTGTGCCTCCAGCGCCTGCAGCTGCTCCAGGGTTTCGGGCTCACGCAACGCCGCGGGATCGACCTCGCCCTCGGCCGCCTGCTTCGCGACGACAGGCACAACCGGTTGAGCCGTGGCACAGGCCGCCAAAGAAGTCGCGGTCCCCAGCAAAAACGCGGCGATCAGCCGCCTGTCAACCATCGTGGTCCGCATCCGTGAGCTCCGTGGGGATGATGTCGATACCTCAAGCATACCCCGATACAACGCCGTGAGCGAGGTTTTTGTTCGCGCCGATTCGCTTGCGACAGTTAGACGCCCCGGGCAGCCCAGACATTGCATCGCCCATCGGACAAATTGCCCGCACTGAGCCCGTAGTGACAGCCCTATGTCACCGGCGACCGTTAGCGTAGAGCCATGTCGAACCTGGAGCAGACGCCCCACCCAGACGGTGGCCGGCCAAGTTATTCAAGACATCACGCAAGGGGGCCTATCGGTGCAATCGCATGACCCGGCAAAGACCAAAACAATAACCTGGGAAACCTTATCCGACCCCCTCGCAGGGTACGCCCAACAGCTGGCGTCCCTGCTTTGCAGCGCGGCCCCGGCACAGGCCGCCGTGGTTGGCACGGCTCGATCCGCTGCGGAACCACCCCTCGTCGCCAGCGCCCTCGGGGCGTCTTACACCGGGCCGGTGAGTCGTGACCTGCTACAGCATTGGGCGTCGAGCCGCCCCAGCGGGTGGCGGCAGACCGGCCTCGCGGACACGGGCCCCACCGTCCACGAACGCGACTTGCACGACGAGACGGCCCACCCGGCCAAGCCCGCCGACCGCTTGTTCTTCAAACTCCTCCAGTCCCGGCACGCGATCCTCCTGCACAGCCATGTCAGCGGGATCGTGCTCGACGCCTGCGTCTTCCTCGCTCAGGCCACAGCGGATCAGGTCGCACTGACCCGACGGGCCCTGCAAGCCAAGCTCCCCACCATGACAGGCCGACTGACGCTCCTCCTGCAACCGCCTGTCATCACGCAAAGCCGGTCGTCGCATAAGCCGCTGACCGATTCGGAAAAGGAGATCCTCCCGCTCCTGATGCAACGGCTTTCGGAGCGAGCGATCGCCGAGGTACTGAAAAAATCTCGCAACACCGTCCACGCCCATGTCAAAAGCATCTATATCAAGCTCGGCGTCCACTCCCGCGAGGAACTGCGAAAACGCCAACAAACCTCAGAGAAAACGTGAGTCATAGGCCGGGATCGTGTAAGCTAAAGCACCTCGCCATGACACCCCGTCACAGCGCGGAGGCACTTCCACGGCTGGCGAACGCGCGAGCCCATTCCTGCGGAGACTGCATATGTCGGCTAAGCGTTTTGTACTCGCCCTCATGCTGGCGTTCGCCCCCCTGTCCCTCGCCCACGCTGACGAGGCGGGCGACGCCCTCATCGCGGAGCGTGGCCTGACCCTTCAGGGCGGGATGTTTGTCCTCGAGGGTGAACAGGCGATCACCCGCCAACGCCGGACGGTGCAGTCAGCCCAGCGTGACCTGCTCGAAGCGGAGCGTGACTTCCGCCAGGCCGAGCGCCAGATCGCTCAGGCCCAGGCGTACATCGCACAACTCCAGGCCGAGATGGACGAGCTTCGCAGCCGCCTCCGCCGCGCCGACACACAACGCGAGTACGACCGCCGGGCCACCGCGCTTGAGCAGAAGGCGGCCGAGATCGAAGAGATCCAGGAGCAGCGGCAGGCCTTCGAAGACGAACAACAACTACTGATTGATGAAGCCCGCGCGGCGTACCTGACCGTGTTGTTCGAGCTGGTCGAAGAGGCGGACGTTGTCGCCGCGCAGTACGCGGAACTGGCTGAGGACGAGCCGCTGGCCCAGGCGATCACCGCGAAGGGCGAAGCCGACAACCGCCGCTATACCCTGGGCCCGAGCCGCCCCTTCGAGCGGATGCGTGAAGAACTCGCACGTTCGGCGGAGGAGTACTCGGCCGGTGTGGTCGATCTCCGACGCGAAGGCAACATCCTCATGATCGATGTGCGCATCAACGGCAACCCGATCCGCAGCATGATCCTCGACACCGGGGCCGGCTCGATGAGCCTGCCCTATGCGTTCGCGAGTGACCTGGGGATCACGCCCGACGAAAACACCGCGCAGATCCAAGTCCAGATGGCCGACGGCAAGATCGTGGATGCCTGGCGGATGCAACTGGACTCGGTCCAGGTCGGCCAGTTCCTCGTGCGTGATGTGGACTGCATCGTCCTGCCCGAAGAGCTCCACGCCGCGCCCGCCTTGCTGGGCAACTCGTTCCTGTCGCACTTCACTTTCAACGTCGACCCTGAGCGTGGCAAGCTCCTGCTCAGCCGAATCGACCCTGAGGACGAAGAAGAGCAGGACTAAGCTCGCGTCAAACCAACGCGATACTCATTCGTAAACCAGGTCGATCTCGCGCACCCGCACGTCCGGCTCGCCCGCGGGCTCGCCCTCCGTCACGATCGTGATGTACCGTGCATCCATCATCGACGCCGGCTTGTGCGTGTCTTGGCGTAGCGTGACGTCCTGCATCGGGCTCAACACCGACCACGTTTCGCCATCGAGTGACACCCGGACGGTGGCCTGGCGTGGCAGCGGGTCGTCCCAATAGATCGTGACCGACTCAAGCACCACAGCCATGCCCAGGTCCAGCGTGATCGTGCTGCGGCCCCAGCCCCGCGCGTCACTCTGCCACGCAGTGTCGCGATCGCCATCGATCGCCAAAGCCGCAGGCGATTCTGCGGCGGCGCTGGACGCGGTGATACGCAGGCCATCAACCCGGTCGGCAAGGCCCGGCTGGGTGCCAAACTGCTCGGCGAGGTGGTCCGCCAACGGGTCCGCACGCCGCTCATCCGCGACGCTCGCGAGCGTGGTGTCGGGCCTTGGCGCATACGCTCGGCCGGCCCCCGAACCCGTTGCGGCACCGGCCGCCGACGCCGCGCCATGCTGTCCCTGTGATGGATCACCTTGGCTTTGATCTGCACCCAAACCATCGCCCTGCCACAACAGCATCGCCGTGCCGACCAGAGCACAAGCCAGCAGCACCGCGATCAGGCTATAGACCCATACCGGGGTCGGCGCGCTGCGTGGCGCGGGCCCGGACTGGCTACCGGCGGGGCTGGATCGGCTGCGGGCGTGCGACAGGCCCGCAGGGTCGGCTTCGCCTACTGCGCTGGCCAGCTCGATCAGGTCGGAGTTTGTCGGCCGGGTAAACGCCGGCGGGATCGGCCCCGGCACCGACTGTGTCGCGTGCGCAACCGCGAGCTTCATGACCCTCCCGAAGTCTTCCGCCAAATGGAACCGCTCGCCCGGGTTCTTTGCCAAGGCCTGCTCGATCACCCGCACCACGGGCTCGGGCACGTCCGGCCGAAGCGTGCGCAGGTCCGGCAGCAACAAAGTGTCATGGATCTTCAGCACATCCTTGGACGTCTCGAGCGCAAAGGGCGGCGCCCCCGTCAGCAAGAACCACAGCGACGCCGCAAGGCCCCATACATCGTTCTGCGGACCGTTGTGCCCCCGCGCCGACTCGGGCGACTGGTAGTTCGGCGTACCCGCGCCCGGCTCGCCGATCGGCGCATCGATCCGTGTCGTGAGCCCGAAGTCAACGACCTTGCAGTCCCCGCGCGCCGTCCGCATCAGGTTCGCCGGCTTGATGTCGCGGTGGATCATCCCCTGCTGGTGCGCATAAGCTAGCCCGTCGGCCGCCTGTTGGATCAACGCACACGCCTCGTGCCAACCCATCGGGCCGCGCGACCGGACCTGGTCGCGCAGGTCGCCGCCCGGCAGCACCTCCATCGCGATGAAGACCCAGCCCTCGAACAGCCCGACCTCATAGATCTGCAGGATGTGCGGGTGCACGAGCGCCGCGGCGGCGCGCGCCTCATCGACGTATCGCTTCTTAACCTTCCGCTGGACCTCCGCGTCGCCCGACACGTGGAAGAGCTTGAGCGCGACCGGGCGTTGCAGTGTCAAGTCGCGCGCCAGCACAACCCAGCCCATCGCGCCCTTGCCCGAGACCCGCTCGATCTGGTAACGCCCGAAACGGCGCGGCACACTCCCCCCACCGGCGGGCGACATCAGCTCCGTGGCGTCGGGGGTCGGCGTGGGGATCGTCTCAGTCAACGCGGGCATCTCCGCAAGTGAAACCAGGGCCGCCAGTCCATCGGATGAGAAAAGAACACAGCCCGCCTTGATCTTAGCGTACTGCGGCTATGAAACGAACGATCTTAAGCCGGATTGAGTTCGCTGTCGGCGTGCCCCGGCGGGTGTGATGCATCGGCAAGGCGTGGTATCCTCGGGCGATGCCCAAGCCCGACCCCGCGCGCATCCTGAGGCAGCACCTGATGACCGACCGCCTGCTCGGCGTCGACGCGGTGCCTGTGCCCGAGGGCTTCTCGCCGCCGTCGCGACAAGCCCCGCCCGCCGCGCCCTCACGCCCGTCACCTGCCCGCCCCACGCCGGCTACGCATCACGCCACTCCCTCCCAGCCCGCCCGGGCAACGCCGACTCGCCCCGCAACCAGGCCCACCCCCACGCCCGCCCCGGCAGTCCCGATGTTCAGCGAGCGATACCCCGTCCAGCAGGGCCTCTCGACACAGGACAAGACCCAGCAACTCGAAGCGCTCAAAAACAGGTTTGAGCAGGACGCGGCGGTACAGGAAACCCGACCCACCGGCACGACACTCGTGTGGTCGGACGGCAAGGTCGACGCCGACATCATGTTCATCGGCGAAGGACCCGGCGAGGTCGAGGACCGCGAGGGGCTCCCCTTCGTCGGCCCGGCGGGCGAGCTGCTCAACAAAATGATCACCGCCATGGGGCTTGACCGCCAAGACGTCTACATCGCTAACGTCGTCAAGTACCGCCCGCCGGGCAACCGCGTGCCCACCCCGCAGGAGGCCGCGATCTCCGGCCCCTACCTCGCTCAGCAGGCGGCCATCATTGCGCCCAAAGCCATCGTCGCGCTTGGCGGGACCGCCGCGAAGTTTGCGCTCCAAACCAACACCGGCATCACCCGCCTGCGTGGCCAGTGGAGCAGCTTCACCTACACCGACCCCGGCATCGACCTCATGCCCACCTTCCACCCCGCCTACCTCCTGCGCAGCTACACCACCGACAACCGCAAAAAAGTCTGGGAAGACCTGCAGGCGGTGTTGAAAAAGGTCAGTGAGTAAAAGAAGGGGAGGCTGACGCTAAGCCGCAAGCGGCTAGGGCCGCATAGTCACCCACGGCTCGATCGCGGCGCGGGTTTTAGGGCCGATGCCTCGGACCGCTTCGAGGTCGTCGGGGTCCTGTAACGGGCCGTGGGCTTCGCGGTGAGCGATCAGGTGACGTGCGATGCTCGGGCCGACCTCGGGCAGGAGGCAGAGCGTGTCGACGTCGGCGTGGTTGACATCGACACGGAACGTGACCGGCTCACGCACCAGCCGCTGAATCGGGGTCGAGCGCCCCGCCCCCACGATCACGGCCGAGACGATCATCGCCAGCGTAAACACGGCGACGGCGAGTTGGGCACGCGGGATCGGCATCGGCTGATGATAAGGCATGGCCGTGCAAACCGACGCGGCGCGGCTCGTAAAGCGCATGCGGCTGCGAACGCGAGGCGGGGAAGACGCGTTTGGAACCGGGGCTATCGGCTAGATGCCGGTGCCGTGCGCCTCGCCCGGGCCCATGGGCGGCATCATGCCCGGCGCGGGCTGGAGGGCTTCGATCTGACGCAGGTTCTTGCGGAAGCCCACGACCTTGCGGAAGACGTCCTTGATGCGGATCTCTTCATCGAGCAGGCCCGACATCGGCAGCTCGATATTGGGGAAGTCGATCAGGTCCTGCCAGGCGATCGCCTCGACGTACGGCTTGCTGATCGCGATCTGGAATACGGCCTCGGCCCAGCGGCTCTGCACGATCTGCGACCACGGCCGACGCCAGTACCCGCTCACCGCGTCCACCGGGTCCTCACGCTGGGCGTCGGCGATCATCATCGGGGTGATCGGCTCGCTGGGCGTCGAGACGGTCAGGTACAGCGGCTTGCCGAAGTGCGCAAACTGGTCGAACAGCGAACTCACCTGCATCAGGTCGCGGGTGTACTGGCCCTGCACCGCCTGGCCCATCGGGAGTCGGAGCCCAAACGCGTCGAAGGCGATGGCCGACTGCACGATCAGGTCGGCGTACATCATCGGCGGGATCGATCGCGGGTTCTGCGCGTAGTACTCGCCAAAGGGCTGACGCAGCTCAACCATCACCTGGGCGTGGGGCTGGATCTTCTTGACGAGCATCGTGGCCATGCGCGTCAGGTCCATGAGCTGCTCGAAGTTGAACGTAAAGTGGTTGTTCACGTGCAGCCCGGACACGATGTTCCAGATCGTGACGATGTTGCGGTATCGGCTGACGACCTTTTCGATGTGCTCGTAGATCAGGTCGCGGACCGTGTCGTAGTCGTGCTCCCAGATGTAGAGCCAGTCGGGCAGACACGAGGGCTCGAAGCTGATGACCGGCCCGGCGATGACAGGCAGACGCAGCTTGCCCGCCCACTGCGCCCAGTCGTCCATGCGGTCCCACTGGTAGTCGTTTTCTTCGGGCGCGACCATCTTCCAAGGGATGGGGAGCTGGACGTAGTCGAAGTTGGCCTGGAGCCCGTTCTTGAGCCGGTCATCGTTGTGTTCGATCGTGACACCGCAGCCGATGGGTGACTTGGGCAGCGAGCCAGTTTCCTTGCGCTTGTTCAGCAGCAACTCGGCGTGTGCGAGCGCGAGTTCTTCCGTGCCATCCAGCGCGGCGACGAGGCACTCGTGGGCAAGTCGGCAAGCGCGGGCGGGCTCGTCGTGCTGGATGCAAAGTGCTTCGACAAAGCGTTCGCGGGCGTGCTCGGATCGGCGGGTGACGGGGTGGTCTTCGCCCAGCTCGAACATGCCCCACTCTTCGAGCTTGGTGTAGAGGATCATCAGCCGATGGCGGGCGAGTTCAAGTCCCAGCAGGTAGGGCTGGTCACGCTCGGGCAGGAGGCAGGTCTGGATCGTGAGTTCGCCCAGGTCCCCGACCTGGTGCTGGAGGGCGAGGGCCGAGGTGCCGACCTCGCGTTTATCGACGGTGATGATGCCGTCGGCGAAGGTGATGTCGGCGCGCATGGCGTTTCCGTCGGCCCCGACGAGGTAGACGTTGCGCAGCGGCCAATCCGAAGCCGGCCGATCGCCATCAAACACCTTAAAACTGAGCATGCGCAGGGTATCTCGCCGCAGGGGTGGCACCCGGGGTCGGGGGGGGCCTGATTCTTGCCGGGGTCGCGTGGCTGGCCGGGCCCACCTACTGTATCGGCTGGATTATGGTCTCACACCGCCCAAGACGCAACGCGAGAGCCCCGCCCGGGTGGTGGCCCGAAGATTCGCGCAAGCCAAGCTGACAACGAACCTTGACGCTCACGCCCTGCCCAAGTAGATTGCACACCTATCCTGACTGATCCCGCATACGCCGGAGTTCCCCCCATGGTGGTATCGTTGCGTTCATTCGCGGCCCCGACAGTGGCCATGTCGCTCCTTCTTGGTTCGCCTTGTGCATTGGCACAGGACGACGACAACTTCAAACTCTGGGACCAGTTCGCACACTTTGTGCTGGTCGCGCAGCCGAACCTGGCCGCACCGTTGGGCGAGCAGTTGCTGGCGTTGGACAACGCCGAGTTCCTCGCCGCGATCGAGGCGGATGTCAGCCGGGACTTCGTTGACCTTGAAGACTGGATGAGCCGGAACGACCAGCTCAGCGACCTGTGGGATCGCCTGGACGAGAAGCACGAAGCGGCGCTCACCGAGCGAAGCCGAGACGAGGCGCAGATCCGCTCCGACATCGAAGCGCTCGGCCAGGGCCAGCGTGCGTACAACAACGCCGTCGCCCGCCTGCAGGTGACCGGGCAGTACGCCGCCCCGCTGATGCTTGAGTACCTGCAAAACGACCGCCACCGCGCGCTGCACCCGCGTCTGATCGATGCGATGCAGGCCGTCGGCGTCGAACTGGTCTACCCGCTCTCGCTTGCGTTGCCCCACCTCGACGCGGCGACACAAGGCAAGGTCGCAGTCGTACTGGGCAACATCGGCTACCCCGAAGCCCTGCCCTACCTCCGCACGGTGATGGACGACCCCGACACGGCCCCGACGATGAAGGCGACCTGCGGCAGCGCGTTCCGCCAGATCCTCGCCAACACCGACCTCTCCGCCAACGCCACCGCGGCCCAGCTCCACCTTTCGCTGGGTGAAGGCAAGTACGCCGCCGGTACTCGCGGCAATGACCTGGTCGGCCTCGACCTCGCCACCGACCAAGGCATCATCTGGCGTTACAACGCCGACGCCGGCCTCATCATGATCCCCGTGCCCCGGCAGATCCACGCCGACGTACTGGCCATGCAGAACGCCCGCTTCGCGCTGATGCTCGATCCCGAGTACACCGAGGCCGTGACCCTGCACCTCGCCGCGAACGTCCGCCGTGAGAACAATCTCGGCAACGACGCCGACATCAGCTACAAGCTGTCCAACCCTGCATCGTTCTACCTGCTGCTCGCGGGCCCGGACCAGCAGAAGGCGGTCCTCTCGCGTGCCCTCGACAACGCCGACTCGGCCCAGGCGCTCGTCGCCATCGAAGCCATGGCCAAGACCGTGGGCAACACCGTCCTGCTCGACCAGGGCGGTGCCCGCCAGCCCGTGCTTGAGTCGCTGTTCTACGCCGACCGCCGTGTTCGCTACAACGCCGCGATCACCCTCGCCCAGGCCGCCCCGAGCGACGTGTTCCCCGGGTCGGTCAGTGTCGTCCCCGTGCTGGGCCAGGCCCTCCGCCAGAGCGAAACGCTCAACGCAATGGTCGTCGCCCCCGACGGCTCACTCGACACCCTCGTCGCGTCGCTTGAAGAAATCGACTTCAACGCCGCGGGCGCTGCGAACCTCGACCAGGCCAACGAGATCGCCGCCAATGCGTTCCCCGGTGTTGATGTGATCGTCTACTCGGGCGACCTGCTCAGCTTCCGAGCGTTCTATGAAGGTGCGAAGGAAGACGGCATGCTCAGCATCGCCCCGATCCTCGCCATGGTCACCGACAACGTCGCCTCCGCGATCCGCCTTGAGTTCCCCGACGTCATCACGACTGCGAAGCTGTCGGCCGAGGGGGGCTCCGATGAGATCGACCGCCTCGAACGCCTCGCCAACGAAGCCGTCCTGGCCTACGGCGGCGAGCCCATCGGTGCCGACGAGTCGCTCGCTTTTGCCGAGACCGCCGTTGGCCTGCTCCACACCATCGCGACGACGCCCTCGATCTACGACATCGCCGACGCGGAGACCGTGCTGATCGGTGCCCTCGACGACGACCGCCCGTCGATCGCGGTCGGCGCGGGCCAGGTCCTGGCTGTCATCAACACGCCCGAGGCGCAGCAAGGCCTCGCGGCCGCCGCGCTGAGCCGTCGCGGTGACGTCCAGATCGCCCTGCTCAACAGCTTGGCGGAGTCGGCCAAGGACTTCCAAAACATGCTCAGCCGTGATGCCGTAGGCAGTCTCGTGCAGCTTGTTCAGACGGCCGACGGCGAGACCGCACTGGCCGCCGCCCGTGCCCTGGGTGCCCTGACCGACCGCCCCACCGGCGACACCACCGGGTTCATCCTCGGCAGCTAAGCCGTCGGATCGCCCCAAGACCACCACACAAAGGACAAGCCCCAGACCAGCCGGTCTGGGGCTTGTTTTGTGATGCGGCCCGTAAGCCGAGTTCTGTTCCGCGCCTTGGCCGAGGCCAGGCGTGGTGCGACCATTTCTCTAGGCCCGCCGTTACCGACGGGCTCCAGCACCCTACCCGCCCCGAGGACGCCGGACCGGCGTTGCCCCTTCCGTGTTGCCACTTCCGGAGGCCGGGGCTGCTTGGGCTTGCACGCGGTGGGGTTTACCTCGCAGCGCCGGTCACCCGACGCCCGGTGCGCTCTTACCGCACCTTTTCACCCTTACCCGGGGAGGGCTTGAGTCCTGAGTCTTGCGGCCTGCGTTGCGGATGCCAGACTGCCGACATCCGAAAAACTCGGGCCCCAGGTCTCGGGCCTCAGGCCTCAAGCCCTCCCCCGGCGGTTTGTTTTCTGTGGCACTGTCCCTGACTTGGCCGTCGCCAGCCAAGCCGGTGGGCGTTACCCACCACCGTGTCCTACCGTGCTCGGACTTTCCTCGTCTACGCGTTAGCGCAGCCGCGGCCGCCACAGCCGCATCACCCCCCTATCGTAGCGTCCCCGCCCCCGCTCAGCCCGTGCGTCAAACTATCCACCACGCCGCTCGCCAAAAACCCATACGCCCGTCCGTGCTATCTTGCCCTAATGCCCGCCTCCGATGCCAGCGCTGCGCCCTATGCCCCTGAGGTCACGGTCTGGGCCGACGACGAACACGCGGACGAAGTCGCCCGGCTGCTCGACCTGATGGGCCAATCGATCCACCCGATCGCCGTCGGTGGTCCGCGCGGCGGCGCGCCCGGTGGGCTGGCGAAGTCCCTCAATGTCCCCGGCTTTGACGACCTGCGGCAGATGCTGGTCGAACGCCCCGGCACCTTTCTGCTTCTCGCTGTTTCCCAGGACGAAAGCCCGGCCGACCTCGCCGCGGCACTCGCCGGCGGCACAACGCTCCTCGCCCTCGAACCCACCAGCACCACCCTCGCCGGCTACGCCGAGCTCGACCGCCCCGCCCGCAACGGCGAAGACCCCGCCATCATGCCGGGCCGGCTCGTCCTGCTCCCGCGGTTCACCCACTCCCCGGGCTTCATCGCCGCGCCCGACCCCTACGACATCCTCGGCGACCGACGCTCCCTCTCGATCACCACCCTCGGCGGCAAAGACGACGGCTCACTGTTCATGCGTCTGCACGACGCCTGGGCAACCGCGCTCGTCTTCTGCGACCTGCCCGAAACCATCCACGCCTCCACCGCACCGCCGGCGGGACACACCCTCGAAGGCCCCCGCAACCTCGCCGGCCGCGTCAGCGCCCACGCCCAGTGCCCCGGCGGATGCGCCGTCCTCCTCTTTGCCGCCAATCAAAGCCCCGCGCCCCAGCACACCCTCACCATCCTGGGCGACACCGGCCAACTCACCGTCACCCCCACGGGCTATCAGCTCACCCGGCACGACGGCACGATCGAAGACGAAAAAAAATCTACCCCGGTCCCCAGCCGAATCGACCAGTCCGCCGAGCAGTGGCGACGCCTGATCGACCAACGCGCCTCGACCGACGAGCCGGGAACCCGCCGCGAACAGGCCGCCCTCGCCTGCACCCTCGCCACCCTCTTGAGCGCCAAGACCGGCCAACCCGAAAGCCCGCAGCGCGTGATGCAGATGAGCAAGGGCTGATGTGATGGCGTCTCCACCCAAACCCACACCGCTCACACATGCTGTTGTTGAGCGGCTCAACATGCTGTTTACCGGCGATGAGCGCGAAGTCGCTAAAGAACTACTCCTACTACAATGTGGGCAGAATCTGCCATTTCTAGGCGATACCCACCCCGAAGACTTTGACCGATACCGACTTGCAGCGCTCAAAGTAAGCCAAGGCAAGATGGAGCTTCTCATCGCTGGCATCGACTTGGCAAAAACTGACTGGCGGGACCTGTTGATGGCAGCCGACTTTGGCCATGATGTCAATGCACACTTGCACTGGTATCCCTGACCCCTGAATCGACCTACCTGCCCCCTCCTACTTTTGACAACGTCCCCCGCTCTGCTAGGATATCGCTCCCGTTTGGGTCGACCGTGACGAGGCGTAAGCCGAGGCGCGGACTAGGGTGTTGGCCGCCGACCTGGCCAAGCACCGAACTTTGACGGGATGGTCGGCCCCCTCTCTGCGCCGCGACCCTGCGGCCAGCCGGCGGGGCCATCCTCGCCATGTGTGGTGGGGGATGACCTTGCTTGGCCCATGGTGTAATCGGCAACACAGCTGGTTTTGATCCAGCCATTCCAGGTTCGAGTCCTGGTGGGCCAACTTCTTTTTTCGACGCGAACGCTCTAAGGAGACGGTTTTGAATCACGCCGAGCCCACCCCCCCCGCCGCGATCATCTTGGCCGCTGGCAAGGGCACCCGCATGAAGAGCGATCTGCCCAAGGTCCTCCACGAGGTCGCGGGCAAGCCCATGGTCTGGTGGGTGGTCCAGGCCTGCAAAGAAGCCGGCGCGGACCTCTGCGTCGTTGTCGTCGGCTACAAGGGCGAACTCGTCCGTGAAGCGCTCGCTGGCGAAGACGGCATCGCGTTTGTTGAGCAGACCGAGCAGCTGGGCACCGCCCACGCGACGCGCATGGCCGAGCCCGTCTTCGAGGGTCGCCCCGTCAGCGATATCTTCGTCCTCGCGGGCGACGGCCCGCTCATCCGCGGCAAAACCCTCGCCCGCCTGCTCGAAGTCCACCGACGCACCGGCGCGGCGTCCACCCTCGCGACCTCCGTCATCGAAGACCCCACGGGCTACGGCCGAATCGTCCGCACCGCCGACGGCAGCTTCAACGCGATCGTCGAGCAGAAAGACGCGACCCCCGAACAGCTCGGCATCCGTGAAGTCAACCCGAGCTACTACTGCTTCCGAGGTGACGCCCTGTTCAAGACCCTCGACCAGGTCGGCAGCGCCAACAGCCAGGGCGAGTACTACATCACCGACGCACCGGGCCTGCTCAAGCAGCAGGGCCAGACCGTGACCGTCGTCGATGCCGTGCCCCCCGAAGACGTGCTGTCGATCAACACGCTCGAACAACTCGCGGAGGTCGACAAGATCCTCCAGGACCGGCTGGCGACGGCCTAAGCCGCGCCCGCACCGGCAGCGCGCTGACGCGGCTTCGCGACACAGCCATCAACCCAGCCAAGCATCCGCCTCACGCGAACATGCAACGAACCCGCACGCGACCTCCCCACTACGGGAACTTACCATGAGCGCCTCCGACGCCGATTCCATCAAAATCTTCCACGGCCGCGCAAGCCGCGACCTGTGCGAGGGCGTCTGCGACTACCTCCACCTCCCCATCGGCAAGGGCACCACACGGATGTTCCCCGACGGCGAGATCATGGTGAAGATCGACGAGGACGTGCGTGGCCGAGACTGCTACGTCGTGCAGTCCACCCACGACCCGGTCAACGCGCACCTGATGGAGCTGCTGATCTACATCGACACGCTCCGCCGCGCGTCGGCAGGCCAGATCACCGCTGTGATCCCGTACTTCGGCTACGCCCGGCAGGACCGCAAGGACGAGGGCCGAGTCCCCATCACCGCGAAGCTCGTCGCGAACCTGATCAC
Source organism: Phycisphaerales bacterium JB063 (assembly GCA_044439905.1). Lineage (GTDB taxonomy): Bacteria > Planctomycetota > Phycisphaerae > Phycisphaerales > Phycisphaeraceae > JAHQVV01. Next base: position 44,949 of record JBITAC010000056.1, read on the forward strand.
CGCCGCCGGCGCCAACCGCGTGCTGGCGATGGACCTCCACGCCGCACAGATCCAGGGCTTCTTCGATATCCCGGTCGATCATCTCCACGCCGGGCCCGTGCTGCTCGAATACTTCCAGAAGCTCCAGGCCCAGACCCAGGGCGAGATCGTCATGGTCAGCCCAGACGCGGGCAACGCGAAGATGGCTTCCGTCTTTGCCAACCACCTCGGCATCGACATTGCCATCATCGACAAACGCCGCAAGTCCGGCACGGAAGTCACCTCCACCAACATCATCGGCGACGTCGCGGGCAAGAGCGTCTTCATGATCGACGACATGATCTCCACCGCCGGCACGATCCAGCAGGCGGCCCTGCTGGTCAAGGAACGCGGCGCCAAGAGCATCGTCGTCGCCTGTACCCACCCCGTGCTCGTCGGCCTCGCCATGGAACGCCTCGCCGAGGCCCCCATCGACCAGGTCGTCGTCACCGACACCATCCCCGAATCCGACCGCTACGCACCGATCCGCGACAAGCTCGTCGTCCTCTCCGTCGCGGAACTCATCGGCGAAGCAATCCACCGTATCCACCACAAACGCAGCGTCTCCTCGCTGCTCCAGACCGGCGGCGGCGGCAAACGCTAAACCGCCCTACCCAAGCCAAACCAACAAACCCGAAAGGAAAAACGATGGCAACCGCAGAGATCCCCACCCTCGAAACCCAGCCCCGCGAAAAACTCGGCACCCGCTATGCCAAACGCGACCGCGAAGCCGGACTCACCCCCGCCGTGATCTACGGCCACAAGGAAGACCCCGTCCACGTCACCGTGAACTCGCGTGACTTCAACGACATCCTCCACAGCGAAGCCCACCTCATCGACGTCGTTGTCAACGGCAAGAGCGAGCACGTCCTGATCAAGGCCCTGCAGTGGGACACCTTCAGCCGCTTTGTCGTCCACGTCGACCTCGAGCGTGTCAACCTGTCCGAGTCCGTCGAGGTCGAGGTCGAACTCGTCCTGGTCGGTGAGCCCAAGGCCCTCAACCAGTCCGGCGTCGTGCTCGACCATCCCACCACGACGGTCTCCGTCAAGTGCCGTGCCGACGCGATCCCCTCGCACCTCGAGCACGACATCTCCGAACTCGACATGGGCGAGCCCGTGACCGTCGCCGACCTCACCCCGCCCGCCGGCGTCGAGATCACTAACCCGGCTGAAACCCTGATCTGCCAGATCTCCGGCGTCAAGGTCGCCGCCTCCGTCGAAGAAGCCCTCGAAGGCGGCGGCGAAGATGGCGACGACGCGCAGCCCGAAGTCATCGGCAAGGACGACGAAGGCGACAGCAGCGACGACTAATCACAGCAATCCAATCGACCCAAACAACAAGCCCGTGGCCCCGCGCCGCGGGCTTGTCTGTTATCTTTCGGGCTCCGCTGTTCACCAACCCGTTTTCACTCTTCACTGTTGACTGGCACCGCCATGAAACTCATCGTCGGCCTGGGCAACCCCGGCCCCGAATACGCCAAGACCCGCCACAACGTCGGCTTCATGCTCGTCGACCGGCTCGCGACCCGCCACAACCTCAGCGGCGCAAAGCACAAGTTCCACGCCGGCATCCTCGACGGCGAAGTCTTCTGCGGACCCGACGGCGCGATGTCGCCCCACCGCTGCATCCTCATGCAGCCGATGACCTACATGAACCGCTCCGGGCTCGCCGTCGCCGAAGCGGTCCGGTTCTATAAACTCGACCCGAAAAACGACGTGCTCGTCCTTGTCGACGACCTCGCCCTGGATTGCGGCGTGCTCCGCCTCCGGGCTGGCGGCTCGGCCGGTGGGCACAACGGGCTCACCGACATCGAACGCGCCCTGGGCACCCGCGACTACCCGCGCCTCCGCATCGGCATCGACCCCAAGGGCCGAGTCCCGCAGAAGGACTACGTCCTGGGCAAGTTCACGCCCGAACAGTGGGGCCGCACCGACCCCGCCCTCGACCGCGGCGTCAAGTGCATCGAGATGTGGCTCAGCGAGGGGCTGGAGAAGGCGGCGAGTTTGTTTAATGCGAAGTCGGCCGAGGGGTAGAATGCACTGCCGTTCGAGAAACCGCAGAAACTCTCGCTAGCGCGTGATTGATCTCCGAGAGATCCAAAGCAGACACACAACGCAATAGACGCTTAGGCGTTTTTTTGTCCGGATCATGCAACACCAAGAAACAACGCGTGCCGCCCGGGATTGTCCCTCCCATTGTCGTCGGCATTGAAACAGATTGAGATATGACTTCCAACCTGAATCTCTCCCCCGCTGGGATCGATTGTATCGGGATATAAAGCTTCCAGTTCCGCCGCATCAACCGGTAAAGAAGCAGGGCAAGCAAACCAAATGTAATCGACAAGCCTAAGCTCAGGCCCCAAACGCGCACCTGTCCTGAAGCTGTCGCGGCGCTCCGCCAAGCCATAAAAGGCATCAACAAAAAGATAATGCTCATGGTCACCGAATACGCGAATGCGATCCAGAACAGTATGTTCCATGCGAAGGCGCGGTAAAGAACAACTCGGCCAAGCTTAGCTTTCCACCATAACGGCGTGTGAACAATATGCTGCATGACCGTACATCATAGCGGCACGCTCTAGGCATATTCTTAAATCTTAGATCGTTCCGCAACACGGGCAGCCAGGCATATCTCTACGCCCCCGCGATCGCGGCTTCCTGCTGGGCGAGCATGTCGTAGAGTTGTTCGGCGCTCGTGGCCTGCTTTACCGCGTCGCGGAAGTCGTCGTCGGTGAGGAGTCGGCTGATCTTGGCCAGCGCCTGGATGTGCGGGCCGGTCTGGTCGGTAGGGCTGGCCAGGAGGATGATGAGTTCGACGGGCTTACCATCGATCGCGCCGAACTCGATCGGTGAAGCGGGCAGGCCGATGGCCATGTTGAGCTGCGTGAGCCCGGCGGTCTTGCCGTGCGGGATGCCGATGCCGTGGCCGATGCCGGTCGTGCGGGTCTGCTCGCGCTGCCAGACGGCGTCCTTGAGCTGCTGAGCATCAGGGATATCGCACTGCGACGCGAGGACATCGACCAGTTCATACAACGCTTGCTCTTTGTCCGTCGCATCGAGCGGGACTTTCACGCACGCGGGCTTGAGGATCTCGGTCAGACGCATGTCGGCTCCGGCAGAATCGGGCGGCTCGTCTGAGCAGCACCCGGGTGGTCTTGTTGGACTGCCCCATCGATGGCTAAGCCCTCGGCGGGATACGCAACGCGTAACGCATCAGCATACCCCCGTCCGATGGCGGCGACAACCAAAATCCTCAGCCCGCACCCGGCCGCGCTGCTACCCTAGTGCAATGAGCGTTTTGCACGGAAAAGAAGACCCCGGAACGGGCTCGCACGCCGCCCCCGACAGGGCGTCTGCGGCCAAGGGGGATACACCAGCCGGCCTCGAGGAGCTGCTCAAACGCCACTTCGGGCACAGCGCGTTTCGCCCGATGCAGCGCGAGATCATCGACGATGCTTTAGCCAACCGCGACGTCTTCGTGCTGATGCCCACGGGCGGGGGCAAGTCGCTTTGCTATCAGCTGCCCGCCCTTGTGTCGGCCGGGACGACGGTCGTAGTCTCGCCCCTGATCGCGCTGATGCAGGACCAGGTGACGCAGCTCGAACACAACGGCATCGCGGCGACGTACCTGAACTCAACGCTCGACCTCGACGAGGCCTATCGCCGAGAGCAGGCCGCGCTCAACGGCGAGTACGACCTGCTCTACCTCGCGCCTGAGCGGCTCTTCAGCACCGCCGGGGCCCGGCTGCTCGGCAAGCTCGAGGTCGGTCGATTCGCGATCGACGAGGCGCACTGCATCTCGGAATGGGGCCACGACTTTCGTCCCGAGTACCGGATGCTCGCGCAGCTGCGTGCGGGTTTTGGCGGGCGCTTTGCCGACACGCCGGTCATCGCGCTCACCGCGACCGCGACGCCCCGTGTCCACCAGGACATCCTGCGCCAGCTCAATCTTGAAAACCCCGCGCAGTACCGGGGCGACTTCGAACGCAGGAACCTGATCTACGAGCTTCGGCCGAAACAAAAACTCTTCGATCAGGTGCTCGCGTACCTGCGCGACAACCCGCTCCACGAGGGCATTATCTACTGCAACAGCCGGAAGCGCTGCGACGAGCTGGCGGCCAAACTTCGGGTGAGCGGCGTCGCGGCCCTGCCCTACCACGCGGGCCTGGAGGCCGACACCCGGGAACGACACCAGCATGACTTTATCCATGGCGATGCGCGGGTCGTTGTCGCGACGATCGCGTTTGGCATGGGGGTCGATAAGCCCGACGTGCGTTTTGTGTTCCATGCGGACATGCCACGCTCGCTGGAGGGCTACTACCAGGAGACCGGCCGCGCGGGGCGAGACGGGCTGCCGGCCGACTGCGTGTTCTTCTACTCGGGCGGCGACCGCGGACGCATCGAGTACTTCATCGAACAAAAGGAAAGCGAAGAGGAACGCAAGCACGCGCACTGGCAGCTCGACCAGGTCATACAGTTTGCGCACCACACCGGCTGCCGCATGATCCCGCTGCTCGCGTACTTCGGCCAGGACCACCCCGGCGGCTGCGGGCACTGCGACAACTGCATCAAGCCGCCCGACGTGATGGACGCCTCGGTCGATGCGCAGAAGCTGCTGAGCGCGATCGCGCGGACCGGCCAACGCTTCGGCTTTTCGCATGTGATCAATGTCCTGCGCGGGTCCAAGGCGCAGAAGCTGCTTGACCATGAACACGACAAGCTCACGGTGTATGGCATCGGCGCAGACCAATCGGCCGCGTATTGGCGTCAACTCGCCGAGCACCTGCTCAACGAGGGCCTCGTCGCGACCTCGGCCGACCAGTACCGCACGGTGCACCTGACCGAGTCGAGCCGGGCGGTGCTGGTGGGTGATCGAAAGGTGTCGCTGGCGTTATCGCGGGTCGCGAAGCGGGCCGGAGTGAGCCGAGCCGCGATGGTGGATGACGGCACGCCGGTGGACCAGGCGCTCTTCGAGAAGCTGCGTGCTTTACGCAAGCAACTCGCGGACGAGCAGGACGTCCCGCCGTACGTGGTGTTTGGCGATAAGGCGTTGGTGCAGATGGCGCAGCAGTTACCGACCAACAACACCGCCTTCCTCGCGATCTCCGGCGTGGGGCAGAAGAAGCTCGAGCAGTACGGGCCGGTGTTTATGGATGTGGTTCGGGAACACGCGTCGGAGAACGCTCAATAACACTACCCCAGTGTCCCGCGCAGGATGGCCTGTTCCCTGTTTCGTGACACTCAAGATCGCCCGCCATCTTGACCCGTCCGCGCATTCCGCGACAATACCTCACTCGCTTGTTTGCCCGCCCTCCTCCCCGCCTGACTCCGCATGATCTCAGCCCAGCACCTGGTGAAGTGGTACGGCCCGGTCCAGGCGATCGACGACCTGTGCTTTGAAATCCCGCAGGGCGAAGTCGTCGGTTTCCTCGGTCCCAACGGCGCGGGCAAGTCCACCACGATCCGCATGCTCACCGGCTACCTCCCGCCGACCGCGGGCAGCGCGACGATCGCGGGGCACAACATGCTCACCGACTCGCAGGCCGCGCGACGGAAGATCGGCTATCTGCCCGAGTCGACGCCGCTGTACACCGAGATGCGCGTGTGCGAGTACCTGCACTTCTGCGGCAAGCTGTTTAGCATGAGCCGGGCGGACCGCGTCAAACGCATCGACGAAGTGACTGAGCGCTGCGGGCTTAGCCACAACAAGCGGCGTGTCATCGGCCAGCTCTCGAAGGGCAACCGTCAGCGGGTCGGCATCGCGCAGGCGCTGCTGCACGACCCGCCGGTGCTGATCCTCGATGAACCCACCAGCGGGCTGGACCCGCAGCAGACGCTCGCCTTCCGCAAGCTGGTGCAGGACCTGCGTGGTCAGCACACAATCATGCTGTCGAGCCACATCCTGCCCGAGGTCGAGCGTAGCGCGGACCGTGTGATCATTATCGCCGGTGGCCGGATTGTCGCGCAGGGGACCCCTGCCGAGCTGCGCGACCGCGCCAGCCGGGGCGGCGCGGTGCTCGTCGAGGCCAAGGCCACCCCCGAGCAGATGACGCAGACGCTACAGGCGATCAAGCAGGTGCGCGGCGTGCGGACGGAGAAGCAAGGCGATTGGTGCCGGGCGGTGATCCAGAGCAAGGACGAGAGCGACCTGCGCGAGCCGGTGGCGCAGGCGCTGAGCGCGCGGGGCTATACGATCCGCGAGATGCACCTGGACGCGCCGACCCTGGAGCGCTACTTCGTCGAGGCGGTGGCGAGGAAACAGGCATGACCCTGACGATTGCAAAACGCGAGTTGCAGAGCTTGTTCTTTTCGCCGATCGGCTACGTCGTGATCGGCGGGTTCGCGATCGGCTCGTCGGTGTTTTTTATGCAGGGGTTCCAGCCGGGCAGGCCCGCGACGATGCGCGGGACGCTGGACATGATGGTCTGGCTGCTCGTGTTCCTCGTGCCCGCGATCAGCATGCGCCTCATCAGCGAGGAGCTGCGCAGCGGCACGTACGAGCGGCTGATGACCAGCCCGGTCAATGACCTGCAGGTGGTGCTGGGCAAGTGGCTCGGGGCGCTCGCGTTTTTCTGCATGTTGCTGTCCCCGCTTTTGGTGCATGTCGTGGTGCTGGAGATCGTCGCCGAGCCCGAGCTTGGGCCGATCTTTACGGGCATCTTCGGCCTCATCCTCGTGGGCGGGCTCTACCTCGCGATCGGTGTGTTTGCCTCCGCATGGACCAGCAACCAGATCATCGCGTTCCTGCTGACGGTGTTCATCATTGCCCTGCCGACCTTCGCCGCCTTCTTCCTGGCCGACGGCACGGCGTTGAGCCCGTCGCGTCGCCACCTGGTCGAGTACATCAGCGTCAACGCGCAGTACCAGGACTTCGCCAAGGGGTTGATCGACATCCGCAACTTCGTCTACTTCCTGTCCGGGACTGCGCTGTTTCTCTTCCTCGCGGTGAAGATCGTTGAAAGCCGGAGGTGGCGCTGATGGCCAAGCCCGGCGACAACACACCACCCGACAAACCCGAACGGGACGCGCCGCGCGTCGTGCCGTCCGCGATGCAGCGACGCCTGCGCTATGGGTTCAATGTCGGTATCGCGGTGACCGCCGCGGTCGGCATCTGCATCCTGCTCAACTGGCTGGTCTACCGTCAGTACCGCGCGATGTCGCCCGACAGCCGGCAGTGGGTGCGCTACGACCTCACCTCCACCCGGCGATACAGTCTGTCCGAGCAGACCCGCAGCGTGCTCAAGTCGCTCGACGAGCGCCACACCATCGTCACGATGCTCGGCGGGGCCGACGCCGACCCGGCCCAGACCCAGGACGTGCACGACCTGGTCGACGAGTATGCCCGCGCCAGCGGTCTGCTCGAACAAGAGCACCTCGACCTGGCGGCTGATACCGAACGGCGCGCAGAGCTGCTTGGCGAGATGGCTGCTTTGTACGCAGACGACACCCGCGCGGTGCGCGACGTCCTCGCCGTAGGGTTTGGGCTCATCGAGGGCGCGGGCGACGACCCCCCGGGCCTGCTCGACGAGCTTGTGATGATCCAGGCCCTGCTGCAGGACGTGATCGACAGCGAAGTCGTCACCGACGAGAACACCCTCCAGTTCCTCTATCAGCTCAAGAGCCAGCACGACCTGGCGCAGGAGGAGTACAACAAGATTGTCGCGCTCCGCATGGAGCAGCTGGGTGAACGCTGGCACACCCGCCTCACCGACGACGGCCTCGTCTCCACCGGCGAGGGCGAAGACCTGCCCGACTATGTGCTCCTGCTCGCGCACTTGCAGCGCTGGCAGCTCGCGATCCAGCAGGAGCTGTTACCCACGACCTACAACGCTGCGCAGGCCATCCGCAGCCGGATCCGCAGCAGCCGTGTCGACTCGCCCGAGCTGCGCAACCGCACGCTCATGGCCCGGGACAAACTCGTCCAGATCGAACGCCTCATCCGCGAGCCGCTGGGCGACCAGCCCTCCCTGCTCAACCGCACCGTCGAGATCGCCAGCGCCCTCCAGGTCCGAGCCGACCAGGTGCCCCAGCGATACAACGACGCCCGCGAGGTCTTGAGCAACCAGGCATGCGTCCTGGTCACCAGCGAAACCCAGGCCCGTGTCATCCCCGCCGGCCTGCTCTACCGCGGTGTCGGCTCGCTCGAAACCACCGAAAGCGACGCGCAGGAACAGTTCCTCGGCGAAGAACAACTCACCGGCGCGCTCGTCAGCTTGTCGCTCGAACCCCCGCCCCTGGTCGTCTTCATCCGCAGCAACACACGCCGGCCCTCGCTCAGCATCGGCACCGGCGCCGAGCGCACCCTCGGCGACTACAGCCACGTCGCCCAGCGCCTCCGCGCCATCGGCATCGAGGTCGCCGACTGGACCTACGACCCCCACCCCTCCAAGGCCCCTACCCGCCGGCCGGGCCAGCGCGTCGTCTGGGTCGTCGTCCCCTACGCCAAGCCCATGCCCGAGCACCCCCAGACCATGGGCCAGGCGCTCAAGGCCAGCGTCATGGCCTTCGTCCAGCAACAGCTCGAGCAAGGCGACAGCGCCCTCATCCCCCTGGCCCCCAACCCCTACGCCAACCCCGAGCGCCGCGACGAGTTGCTCGCGCTCCCCGGCATCAACGACGCCGGCCTCGCCGACGACCCCATCCTCGCCCTCCTCAGCGACTGGGGCATCAACGCACAGATCTACCGCAGCGCCTACCGCGTCATCAGCGAAGACAGCGAAGGCCGACCCATCGCACCCGCCTCACCGTCCTTCACCGTCACGCAGTGGCCCCAGGGCGGCGTGCTCGGCCAGGCGCTCGACGGCATCGCCACCTACTTCGCCGAGGCCTACCCCCTCGAACTCGTCGACACCCCCGGCGTCACCCACACCCCACTCATCGAAATCAACGACCCCACCGCCTGGCTCCAGGACGCCCCCGGCCCCCAGCAGGTCCGCGGCCAACCCCTCAATATCCCCGAAGACGCCAAACGCGAAAGCGTCCTCGTCGGCGTCGCCGCACAACGCGACGACGCACGCCTCATCGTCGTCGGCGACCAGCTCTGGGCCACCGACGGCGCCACCACCCTCGGCGTCATGCCCGACGGCCGCGTCATGCCCCGCCTCGCCGACCACCCCGGCGCCTACATCCAATACCCCGGCAACAGCGAGCTCTTCCTCAGCAGCATCTTCTGGCTCACCGAGAACGAAGACCTCATCGCCGCAAGCCCACGCACCCAGGACATCCGACGCGTCCCCGCCATCACCGACGCCGCCATCAAACGCTACTGGGTCCTGCTCACCGCCGGCATGCCACTGGCCGTCTTCCTCTTCGGCGCCGTGGTCTGGCTCGTCCGTCGCAAGGCCTGACGCATGAACCTCCGCACCACACTCGTCCTCCTCATCGTCCTCGCCGCCGTCGCCGGCGCATGGTGGCTCACACGCGCCCTCCCCGACAACCCCGCACCTACAACCAACACCCAAAACGAGCCCACCCCCCTCTTCCCCCCCGGCACGCTCAAGCCCCAACAAGTCACACGTCTCGAAATCACACAGCCCGGCAAGCCCACCGTCGCCCTCGAACAACACCGCGGCCGATGGCGCATGACACAGCCCCTCGCCTTCAACGCCGACAACAAAACCATCAACCAGCTCCTCTCCACCCTCGCCGCCTACGCCGACCTCGGCCCCGCCCCCGCCGCCGCGCCCGACGGCAGCGACGCCATCGCACAACTCACCCTCACCCAAAACAACAACACCCAAACCCTCCGCCTGGGCCCACGCGTCGGCGGCGGCATGGCCCCCCTCCAACACAACGACCACCCCCCGCGACTCGTCGCCGACACCCTCCACGGCTTCTTCGAACGCTACGACCCCACCGACCTCCTCGACAAACAACTCCAAACACCCACCGCCTACCAGACCTCACGCCTCACCATCACCACCCCACAACACACCACACACCTCCAGCAAATCAACGACCGCTGGTACCTCAACGCCGACACCACCCAGCCCGCGCTCGACACCCCCGTCCCAGGCTACGTCGACGTCCCCGGCTACCTCAACATCCCAAACGCCAACCCCATCGATCGCTTCGTCATCAGCCAAAGCCAGGACCTCGCGCCCTACGGCCTCAACCGCCCCAGCGTCCGCATCGACTACGAATCCCCCAACCCCGACGACACCACCACCGCCTCCACCCTCCTCGTCGGCTCACCCACCGACGCCCGCCGCACCCACTACTTCGCGACCTACTTCCAGCAAGGCGAAACCCGCTCACCCGTCTTCGTCCTCCCCGCCGAGTTCTCCATCGTCCTCGCCAAAACACCCGACGACTTCCGCGACCCCCGCCTCTTCACCCTCGCCCCCACCGACCTCCAAACCCTCACCCTCGAAACCCCGGGCCAGCCCGCCTGGTCCCTCGACCTCACCGACGAACAAGGCAGCCTCCTCGCCCCCGCCCGCTCCATCGCCGGCGACGCCGCACAACGCCGCGAAACCATCGCCGCCCTCTGCCAAGCCACCGCCCAGGGCTACCTCAACCCCAGCGACATCCCCGCCGACCCCCACCCCCCCATCACCCTCACCCTGACCCCCACCCTCGACCGCCCCGCACAACGCGTCACCCTCTACACATGGGACAGCGCCCCCGCCCTCCTCGACGACGCCCGCGAACAACACCTGATCGCCATCCGCGAAGGCGAAACCCAAGGCCTCCGCATCCCCCAATCCCTGCTCGACCAGCTCCAACAACTCGCGCCGTAGTCAAACGCAAGCAGCAGTTCACGCCAAAGCGCAAAGCCGCCCCAACGCGAGCCGTCCAAAAAAGTTGCGACGGGATAACGGGGTCAGCGGGATCAACAGGATAATCCTGGATCAACCGGCCCCATCTGACAACAGCACCTACATCCAACACCTCTCCCCCCGCCCCCTTCCATTCCTTCCCCCTTCTTTCGCATCTCCCCTTCGCGCCTTCGCGCCTTTGCGTGAGGCCCTCCCCCGCTCAGTTCTTCCCTCTCCCCTGCCTTGCTCCTTCCTTCTGCCTTTTCTGTCTTTGATACATCTTTCTCTCTCCTTCCTCCTTCCTCCCTTCCCCTTCTTCTTTTGCCTCCCCCTTTGCGCCTTAGCGCCTTTGCGTGATTCCTTCCCCTCCCCTCTGCGCCTTAGCGCCTCTGCGTGAGGCACTCCCGCCCTAAGCCGCGTCCAGCCGCTTCGCTTCCCCCGGCTCAACCACCGGCGCGTGCGCCGGGCCCTCGATCAGCCGACCGACGTCGTACCGCCCTCGGCACTTCCCCATCAGGCCGCCTGGTTCAAACCCGTGTGCGTCGTGTAGGCCTTGATCGGCGTGCCGGCCGGCCCGGGCTGGTCGGTCGGGTTGACCCACAGGGCCGCGACCCAAACCGCCGTGTTCGGCTCGACCGTATCCGGGAAGATGATCTGCGGGTTGATCTTGGTCGAGCCGCCGCGGAACTCCCAGAGCTTGAGCTCCTGGGGCGGCGTCTCGCCGACGTGCGTGTACAGCCAGGCCGCACGCACCCCCGCGCGGGCGACGCTTTTCGTTGTCTTCATTGCGAAGCTCAAGGTCAAGCACTCGGCCCGTCACCTTCATCACCGACAAACGCGGCATCTGCGTCGGAATCCCGATCGGCGTCGGCTCGCGGTCACGCACCGGGATCTCCAAATCACGACGCTTCGTGTCCGTCATCCCCGCATAGTTCTGGATCGTCTGCACCAACGGCCGGGTCGCCTCGATCATCGCCCGCTTGGCGGTGTTCTTGTCCTCGATCTTCAGAGGTATCCGCGTCGCCGGGTCGTTCGCCTCCGCGTAGGCCGTGGCAAAGGCCGACTGCACCGCCTGGTAGGCCGTGGCATCCGCCCCCGTCACGCCGTACTCGCCGGGCACCGCCGCCACCTTGGTGGCCAGATTAGTGGACCAGGCCAGAAGCTCGGCCTCGCGCTGGGGGATATAAGTCTTGTTCGGCATCACGATCGCTCCTGCGGTTTGGCCCGCGTCATGGGTGAGTTGGACCACCCGCCGCACGTACCCTCGTGCCGGCGCCGCGATCCAGAAGCGATCAACGTCACCCCGCCTGGCCGACTTAACCCGCACGACCGTCACAACCCGTATTTTCTAATAAACACCCTCAAAACGCCCTGCACCGCCCCCAAACCGCCGCCCCACCCCCTTAAAAAACCGCGCCCACCGGTCAATCGTCGCGATCCACCGGTAAAGCGCCACGATCCACCGACCAACTCCCGCGATCCACCGGTCTTTTTCCGCGATCCACCGGTCCATTTTCCTGTTCCACCGGTGGATCGCCGTGATCCACCGGTCCCTCGCCGAGATTCACCGGTGCCTTTCGGCGTTCCACCGGTATCCCCCGACGCCCCATCGCCCGGTTTCCCCGATCGACCGCCCAACCGCCCCCGAACTCATCCATCCCGCCCCGGCAAGTATCCCCAACGCCCCGGCATCTCTCCATCCCGCTGCAGCATGCATCGTTGCCGCCGAAGCCTTCATCCATCCCACAGCGCCAGATATCCCTAACCCCGCCCCACGAAGCCATCCCCCGGCCGCCCGCCCTGAAACGAGCTTGTCACAACCCCGCGCGAGTACCCGGCCCCCAATAATCCAGAGATCAGGGATTCAGAGATTAGATATTCCCTCACCCGCCATCCCCACCCGGGGTATCGAAGACTCAGCCCCTCCACTCGCTGCGCTCGCTCCGGGCCTACTAACCTTCCATCCCTCGGAGATCGCTTGAACCAAAGTGCGCAACTTGACGGACACTACCTATCACGATCGCGGATAGTCTCGGCAGGTGTGTTGTTTTGTGTTGCAGTCGTCATTTTCACTTCCTTTCAGTTTGTTCTGATTTGCAAAGCAAACTCCCTGAGCATCTTTTGATGCGATGGGGTTCACTTCTGAAACCTTGACCTGCTGGCGAAGCCCCCTATTTCTTCTTTTCGTAACTGTTCACGACAACATCAGACATCATCATCTGACATCAGAACGTGACGCACACCAAAAAATCCTAGAATGAATAATACTAGAATGCCAACGCCACCCCCTAGATAAGGTGCCCATGCTATTTTCCTTGAACCTTCTTCAGCTTGACGATCAACCGATTGCCTATCATCTATAGTTTTTTGGGGCTCATCAATAACAACTGGCCCATCTTCCGCAATATCATCTAAAATAGCCATCGCGGAATCTTCCATTGGTTGAACATACCTTCTGCTGTATTCTTCTCGCCGGCGTTCCAGCTCTAGTTGGTTCTCAATCTCTACTCGATTAGATCGTAATATGCCTGACCGTTCTGAAATATCTTCCATCAGGGCGAGGTATCCAGGCACATAGGCATCCGGTGAAATAGACGCCAATCTATCATCTGTTGTAGATTCAGCAATGAAATGGCCTGGCCTCAACAGAATTTCCCTCAGGATGGACTGAACAATCACCGACTCTAGGTGACTGGCGTGCACTGGAT
>JBITAC010000057.1:0-19186 GCA_044439905.1 Phycisphaerales bacterium JB063
TGGCATGCCATCCACTTTCTGCTGAATGGCGAGGTATATGGCGGAGATCCACCGCTCTGCAATGCCGTCTTAGGCGGCGAGCCGATAGGCGAAGACGCGGGATACGGCCCAGCCCGATATCTAACGCCCGAGCAGGTTGCAGATGTCGCGGCTACCCTGAAGTCTATCTCACGTGAATCGCTGCTCGCGAAGTTCGATGCTGCGGCACTCACCGAAAACAGCATCTACCCATCGATTTGGGATGAGGGGGAAGAGGCGCTCGACTATATAGGGCAATACTACGAGGAAACACAGCGTTTTTTCGCTGATGCGTCTAAACATGGATATGCGGCATTGACCTACATCAACTAACCAATCATCCCCTGCTCGCGCGCATACCCGAACACACCGCCGGCGTCGATGATGGGTTTGACGTCGCCGAGGGGGCTGAGTTGAAACGTCTTGCCGGTGGTCGTGTTGGTGAGGGTGTTGGTGTCGATGTTGAGTTCGAGGGTGTCGCCGGTGGAGACCTCGCCGTCGATGAGGCGGGTGTCGCACTCGGCGGGGAGGAGGTAGCCGCCGTTGACGCAGTTGCGGTAGAAGATGCGGGCGTAGAACTCGGCGATGACGACCTTCGCGCCGGCCTCGGCGAGGGCGAGGGGGGCGTGCTCGCGGGAACTGCCGCAGCCGAAGTTCTTGCCGCCGACGACAAAGGTGTAGTCGCAGGTGAACTGGCCTTCCTCGACGAAGCGTTTGCCGCCCTCGGGCAGGCCGGACTGCGCGTCGGGGACGCCGACGCAGGCGTACATGCCGAAGTACTTGCGTTCCTCGGGGTCGGTGGGGTTATAGGAGAGGTACTCGGCGGGGATGATCTGGTCGGTGTCGATGTCGTCGCCGAGGACGAAGGCGGTGCCGGTGATGGTGTTCATGGGATTTAGGCGTTAGGGCCTGGGGCTTAGGCCGGGGGTTGGTCACGGGTCGGTGGTTGACGATTTCAGTATAGCTTGGTGGGTGTGGCCCGCGCCGAGCAAGCTGGCGGGGCTCACCGCTGCCTGTCGCGCGTTGGTATCCGGCGGATGCGTCGGGGCGGGACAACACGTGCGATCGCTTGCAAGGCTCAATCGCCCGCCGCAAACCTGCTGCGGGCTGCTGTGTGAGGTCGGGGGTTGATTGTGCTTGCGTGACCTACCCCGCGTCGGCTGGGGGGGGCGCGTTGACTTCGCGTTCGAGGTCGGTGAGTCGCTGGCCGATCTCGGCGGGCAGGCCGGCCGTGGCGAAGAGCTCGCGCAGGCCGGCGAGGAGGGTGCGGGCGTGGGGTTTATCGCCGCTTGTGTTCGCGGCGGCGATGGCGGCGATAAAGGTCTGGATGATCGGGTCGTCGCTCGCGGCGGGGTGCGCGTTGCCCTCGCTGTCGAGGAGGATCAGCCGTGCGGTGTCGAAGGCCTTGTCGGCGTTTTGCTGGGCGAGGTAAGCGGCGGTGAGCCCGCGGTAGAGGCGTTGCTGGTCTTCGACCAACAGCTTATCGACGTCGGGCAGCGCGGCTTCGTAGTCGAGCACAACGAGGTCGGCGTTGTCGGCGAGGGACTGGGTCTGCGCGCGGGCCAGGAGCAGCCGGGGGAACGCGGACGCGGGCTCGCCCTCGGGCCGGGTGCTGCGTTCGATGGCCTGGGTGAGCATGGTGAGGCGGAGGGCCTGGGTGTCGGCGGGGTTTTGCTCGAGCTCTTCGAGGGTGGAGAGCAGTCGCTCGGCCGGGACGCGCGGGGCCATGGCGATCATGGCTTCGCCCCAAAGGTCGAGGTCGATCGCGCCGTCGGGGCGCTTGAGCGCGATCGCCAGGAGCGTGGCGGGCTGGTCGCCGCGTTCGATGATGGCACGCAGCGCAACCGGGCGGATCACCGGGTCGCCCGACCGCCTGGCCAGGGCTTCGAGCGGCCGACCCGCGGCGGCCCACACCCGCGCGGCCGCGTCGCGGACCTGGTCGTCGCTGCTGTCCAGCCAGGCCTCGACCCGCGTCCACTCGCGGTCGTTCTCCCCGAGTACCCGGCCAAGCAGCAGCACGATATCGGCCCGGGGGATCTGCACATCGACCAGGCCCTCAAGCACACGTTCGCGGATCTTGCGCGACATCTCGGCGTCGATCATCCCCGACTGCGCCGCGGCGGCGAGCGCGCCCGCGGCCTCGGTCTGCAACGCGCGGTCGGCGAGCAGGGTGTAGAGCGAATCGACGGCCGACTCGTTGGGCAAGCGACGCAGGGCAATCAGGAATTGCCGCTGCACCGCCGTGACCGTTTCTTCGCCCTGCGCCAGGCGCTGGGCCATCATCGCGACGCCGGGCTGGTCGGAGAGCTGGCCCAATAGCGTGGCCGCCTGTTCGCGGACATGGGGCGCAGCGTCCTGGAGGGACTCGCGCAGGGCGACACGGATCGCATCGGGGAACGCCCCGCCGTCGACAAGCCGGCTACGCGCCAGCTCCATGCCCAGGTCACGGATGACTTCGAGCGGGTCGCGGAGCATGCTGGCGAGTACGGCGGGCTTGTCTTCCTCGCCCGTCGCGCGGTAGAGCCCGCGCTGCGAGACGATCAGCCGATCGCGGAGCTGGCGATCCATGCCGCGCTGCTCGGCGGTGAGGAGCAGCAGGTTTTCGTGCAGCTCGCGCTGCCACTCGGTGCGGTTGAGCGAGCCCGCGTGCTGCCACCAGGCCTGCCACGCCTCGCGGTCACGGCCGATGTGTGGCTGATGGCTGAGGGTCTCGAGCGCCTGGAACGCCCAGCCCTGCACCTCGCCGCGCTGCCGGGGGTCGATGAGGTCGATGAGGACGTCGGCGGCGAACGCCCGTCGGTGGTGGCCGATGCCGATGATGGCGAGGCGTCGCTGCTCGAGCGGGGCACGCTGGTCGCGTGCGATGACCTCCAGTTCTTCGGAGATGCGCTGGAGTTCGTACCGTCCCAGCGCCGCGGCCCAGGCGTCTTCGAGGTCGGCGGGCAGCCGGCGTCGCATCCCGACGATGACATCGGGCACGTCGCCACGGGGCAGGTCGCCGCGCGTGGTATTGATGGCATCGAGGGTGGCGTGCCAGACCTCGGAGCTGTAGGCGGGGCCCAGCGAAGCGGCGAGCGCGAGCTGGGCATCCGATCCGCCGATGGCGATGATCTCGAGCGCGACGGCGGTGCGATAGGCGAGGTCGCCCGGCTGGCCGGTGAGCTGCTGGAAAGCGTCGGCGAGGTCGGGCGGCAGCGCGGCGGGCTGGACCTCGGGGGCCTCGCGCTCGGCGCGGGCCTGCTGGGGCTGTGGCTGGCTGACCAGGAACAGGCCGATCAGGGCGCACAGCACGGCCCAAGGCAGACGCCGTCGCGCCGCCCCGGTCCAGGCCGGGTTTTGGGTTTGTCGAACCACGTTCTCAAAGACGCCCGGGCCCGTGAGGGGGCACAGGCCGGGTTTGTTTTTTGTTGGCGGCGCCGCACGATACGGCTTCCTACCATCCTATCGAGCTTTTCATGCTCTGGGCCATAGGTTTTCGATTTTCTCTCGATCTTTTCGGTGGGCCATGACCGATATTCAGGCAAGCCGCAGTCGGTGCGGCGGGTTATCCCTCTCCCGAGTCTCCGATGCACGACTGGCAGACAGCCGAGGACCACGCGAGGCGCGCTTGGCGTGACTACGAGCGCCGCCGCTGGGGCCGGGCGCTCAAGGCGTTCGAGCGTGCCTTGGCGCAGCAGCCCGATCAGGCGGGCTGGTGGCTTGGCCGTGGGCTGGTCCTCGAAGCGCTCAAGCGTCACGCCGACGCCGCGGACGCCTACGAGCGTGCCGCCGTGCTTCGCCCCGACAGCGCGGACGCCTGGCTCACTCTCGGCGCCGCGCGGCTGCGTGTCGGCACCGGGCAATCCGCAATCCATGCGCTCGAACAGGCCCAGTCGCTCGCACCCAATCGCCACGAGAGCTACTGCTACCGCGTCGCCGCCTACGCCCGCATCGGCGACCTCGACAACGCCGAGCTCATGTTCTACCTCGGCCAACAACAGCACCCCGACTGCCCACACTGCTTCGACCACGTCGCCCACGCGCTGGCCAACCGGGGCCAACTCGACCGGGCCGCCGCCTGCTGGCAACGCGTCCGCGAGCTCGACCCCGCCCACCCCCGCGTCGGCATCAACCTCGGCCGATGCTTCGCCTTCCTCCAACGCTACGGCCGGGCACAGCACTTCTACGAACAACACCTCGCCCACCACCCCGACGACACACCCACCGCCCTCGAGCTCGTCGCCCTGCTCCTCGAACGCGGCCGACTTGACCAGGCCGAGCAACAGCTCGACGCCGTCCGGGTCGTCCACCACGACGACGCCGCCACCACCCACCTCCGCGGCGACCTCGCGCTCAAGCGACGCGACCCCCATACCGCCGAGTGCTACTACCGCCTGGCGATCCAGCTCGACCCCGACCGCCCCGGCGTCCGTCTGGGGCTCGCGCTCGCCGCACGCGAACGCGGCGACGACGACGCCTGCTCCGCCTACCTCAGCGAAGAGCTCAACACGACCGGCCAGGACGCACGCCAAGTCCTCCAGCTCGCGCGGCTCCTCATCGAACAACGCCGCCACCGCGACGCCATCGCCCTGCTCACCCCCGCCCTCCACGACGACGACCTGTTCGCCGGCAACAACGCGATGCTCGGCCAGGCGCTGCACATCCGCGCCGTCGCAAACCGATCGATCGGCCAGCACCACGACGCCATCGCCGACGCCCGCCGGGCCGTCCGCCTCGACCCCGCCAACGCCAAGTGCTGGCGGCTGCTGATCGTGGGCTACCGCCACACCCATCGGCCACTCCGGGCGCGGGTCTGCCTCAAGCAGGCCCTCGCCGCCTGCCCCGCCGACCCCCACCTCCGCAAGCTCGCGCACCAGTTCCGCTGGCAACGCCTCACCCGCGCCGCCTGAGCAAACGGTGCCGGGCCGGCATCGCGAGTCGCGTCGCTCGGCTTTCTCCAATTCCCCCACCCCCGCCGCGGCGTCTGGCGACCCTCACCCCCGTCGCTAAACTGTGCCCACAATGATCGACCTCAAAGCCCTACGCTCCGACCCCGAACGCTTCCGCAAGGGTGCCGCCGACAAAAACTACGACTGCGATATCGACGCGCTGCTCACCGCCGATACCGCCCTGCGTGCCGCGCTGACCGAGCACCAGGAGCTGCTCGCCTCCAAGAACCGCATCAGCAAGCTCATGGGCCAGAAGATCGGCCAGGCCAAGCAGCTCGAAGGCAAGCTGAACAAGGCCCGCGCCGCCGGGATCGACCCCAAGAGCGATGAGTTCAAGTCTTTGGTGAGCCAGGTCGACGAGGTCCAGGTCTTGGCCAAAGGGTTCCAGCAAGAGGCCGAGCAGCTCAAGGAGCAGGAGCAGGACCTCGATGGCCGGGTCAAGGAGCTCGCCGCGATCCGCGATCGCCAGTGGCTCACAGTCCCCCAGCCCGCCGACACGGATGTGCCCGTCGGGAAGTCGGCCGACGACAACATCCCGCTGCGGACTTGGCACCCGGCCAACGGCTTCGACCCGCGCAAGACGTTTGAGGACAACAAGGGCTTTGCGCCCAAGAGCCACATGGAGCTGGGCCAGCAGCTTGGGCTCTTCGACTTCGAGCGCGGCGTCAAGATGGCCGGCTCGCGCAGCTACATCCTCACGGGCGACGGCATGCGCCTGCACAACGCCGTGCTCCAGTTCGCCTTCAACTACATGACCGGCACGCACGGCTTCAAGGCCATGAGCGTCCCCGTCATGGTCCGTGAAGAGCTCATGGTCGGCACCGGATTTTTCCCCGGCGGGCGCGACCAGGCCTACCACATCGAGGAAACCAAACGCGGCGGCGGGCACGACATGTTCCTCACCGGCACGGGTGAGGTCGGGCTCATGGGCGTCCACCAGAACGAGATCCTCGAAGAGCAGGACCTGCCCAAGTGCTACACCACCGTGAGCACCTGCTTCCGCCGCGAGGCCGGGTCGGCCGGCAAAGACACCGCCGGGCTCTACCGCATCCACCAGTTCGACAAGGTCGAGCAGGTCGTCGTCTGCAAAGCCGACGAGCAGGAAAGCCGGGACTGGCACGCGAAGATGATCGGGTACGTCGAGGAGATCCTCAAACAGCTCGAGCTGCCCTACCGCCTGCTCCAGTGCTGCACGGGCGACCTGGGGATGAAGAACGCCGACATGATCGACGTCGAGTGCTGGATGCCCAGCCGAGCCGCGCCCGGCAAGACCGCGGCCGACGACGACCACATCAAGGGCGGCAACGCCTCGGGCGGCTGGGGCGAGACCCACAGCGCCAGCCGGCTTTACGACTACCAGACCCGCCGGCTCAACCTCCGCTACCGCACCGTCGACGAGCAAGGCAAGAAGCAGACCGTCTTCTGCCACTCGCTCAACAACACCGTCGCCGCCAGCCCACGCCTGCTCATCCCGCTCATCGAGGTCCATCAGAACGCCGACGGCAGCATCACCATCCCCAAGGCCCTGCGCCCCTACCTCGGCGGACAGGAAAAAATCGGCTAACACCCGCGACGCCGATCTAACGCAGCGCCTGGCCTGGCCCCCCGGAGCCCAACGCCCATGCGTCTACCCCTGACCGCCCTGCTCGTCCTCTGCGTCCTGCCCGTCCTCGGCTGCAACACCGCCGACAAGCACTACTGGAACTGGCGCAACGGCTTCGACCGCGACTTCAGCTTCAGCTACCTCAGCGTCGACCCCGCACGCAGCGGCGACCCCGAGCAGATCGACCCCAACGACTTCGAGGGGCCAGGCCTCTCCGCCTACCGGGCCGTCCAACAGCCCAACGTGTTCTACCGGTCGCTCGCCATCACCGAGGGCACCCGCGTCACGCTCGCGATCTTCCCGCCCGATTCCGAGCAGGCCATCGTCATCGGGCACGGCGTCTCGGGCGGCAACGCCGGCGTCTTCTCAACCAAATACAGCGCCACCACCGCCATCCAGATGTTCTGGGTCGAGACCATCGACTGGGTCGGCATGGCGCAGCGCTACGGCTACGGAACCTACGCCGTGTGCTGGTACTGGGACGACAACCGCAAAGCCGCGGCACGGCACACCTTCGAACTCACGCCCTGACCCCCCAAACCACCACACCCAAGCGGCGCCGACGCCGAGTCCGCGAAGCGTCGGGTACAAACCACCAAACGCAACCGCGCCTCCCAAACTCAACGCGGGTAGTGCTGCGCGATCCACAGCCCGGACCCACGGGTAAAGCTGTGTCGCGTGGGCTGGGCGATCGGGCGGGCGACACGGTCGTTGGTCTTGCGGTGTACCTGCATGAGCCGATGCGTGCCAGCCGTGTCGTCAAAGCGTGTGAAGCAGAGCTCGCCGTTGCTGTCGAAAAACACGGGGAAGCGGTCGTGCTCCGCCGGCCCCGGGTCGGTCAGACGGAAGATCTTGGCCTCGCCATCCAGCAGCCAGACCGCTTCGTTGCGCTGCGAGTAGGCGGGCGAGTAGTACGCGAACGACACGCCGGCCCGGAGGTTGGTGTAGCCGATGCCGGTGAGCCCCATGTCGTGGATGACACCATTGCCCAGCTCGCGCATGCGCAGCTCGCCGTGGGGCGCATCGAGACTGTCCTGCGAGGAGTAGAAAACCGCCTCGTCGTCCTTGCGCCACGACGGGCTCGAGCCGTAGCCGAGCGTCAACAACCCGCTGCCGTCGGCATTGATGAGTTTGAGCTGCATCCGGCCTTCATCATTGAGTTCCGAGAACGCGACACGCTTGCCGTCGTGCGACCACACCGGCGCGAGGCACAGGCCCGCCGCCTCATACAGCACACGCCGGCCCGACCCGCCGGTGTCCACCACGACCAGACGCGAGGCCAACCCCGCCCCGCTCTGGGTCAGCGCCGCCCCCCGCGTCACCGGCCGTTCGACATACACCACCTCGTCGCGATCGCGGTTGAGGTCCGGGTCGGTCTCCATGAGCATCGGCGTATCGGTCAGCCGGACCGCCGGGTCGTCGCCCGCAGGGTCAACGAGGTAGACATCCAGGTCGTCCCACGCCCCGCCGTCGCCCGGGTCACCGTCGGCCCCCGCGACCGGCAGCAGCAGCGGGCGCACCATCGTGCAGCCCCCGAGCACCAGGGCGAGGGTCGCCAAACCCGCCAGCCGAACAAATGCAAAACCGTGTCGATCCATGACGCGAGCACTCCATTCCATAGGGGTAGCCGAACCGGGGCTATTCTAACCCGCCCTATCTTGACACGCCGGGCACGCACTGCGCCGACATCCGGGGCCGGCCAAAAAACGCCGCAATTCCCATAAACCCGCCTCAACAATATGTTTACATCATGAAGATTGACTAAAAACACTTGATTTGCTACAATCTTTCGTCTATGCCAACCACCCGAACCAAACGTAAAAGCAAAGCCAAAGCCCCCGCCGCGAAGGGCCGGCTTGTCGCTAAACCCCAGCCCGTCCGCGGACAGAAAATCTCCCCCGCGTCGTCCATCACCAACTACACCACCGGCCTCAAGTGGCTCTACGAACACGTGGACTACGAACGCCTCCGGCTGGTGAAGTACAACGACGACACCTTCTCGCTCGACCGCATGCGGCAACTGCTCGAACTGCTGGGCAACCCCCACGAGCAGATCAAGTGTGTCCAGATCGCCGGGACCAAGGGCAAGGGCTCGACCTGCGCGATGACCGCCTCCATGCTCGAGTCCTGCGGCTACACCGTCGGGCTCTACACCTCGCCCCACCTGATCGACCTGCGCGAACGCATCGCGATCAACGGCGACATGATCGGCTACGCAGACTGCGCCGACATCTTCAAGCAGATCGCCCAGGTCGAAAAGAAACTCGACGCCGGGCCCCCGACCTTCTTCGAGATCATGACCGCCGCCGCGTTCAAGTACTTCGCCGAGCAGGCCGTCGATATCGCCGTGCTCGAGACCGGCCTCGGGGGTCGGCTCGACTGCACCACCGTCGTCACCCCGCTCGTCACCGCCATCACCGCGATCTCCCTGGACCATACCCACCTCCTGGGCGACACCCTCGGAGCGATCGCACGCGAGAAAGCCGGCATCTTCAAACCCGGCGTCCCCGCACTCACCATCAAGCAAGAAGACGAAGTCGAAGCCGCGCTCGAAGAGTGTGCCGACGAAATGGCCACCCCCCTCGAGTACACCGGCAAGCAGGTCGAGTTCTCCTACCGCTTCGAGGCCAACAAAGAGCTCGGCCCGCACACCCGCGTGTGCATCAACACCGACACCTCCAAGTTCGAGCACCTGCCCGTCCCGCTCAAGGGCGAACACCAGGCGCAGAACTGCGGCCTCGCCCTCGCGATCCTCGACAAGCTCAAGCGGCACGGCTTCCACTTCGAGGAGCAGAAGCTCATCGCGGGCCTCGCCGCCACCCATATCCCCGCACGCATGGAGCAGGTCCACGACCAGCCCCGCGTCATCATCGATGGCGCGCACAACGCCGCCTCGATCCAGGCACTCATCAAGTCCCTGGGTGCACACATCCAGTACGACTCGCTCGTCATGATCTTCGGCTGCGGGCAGGACAAAGACGTCGATGGCATGCTCAAGCAGGTCGCGCTCGGGGCCGACAAAGTCATCTTCACACGCGCCCGGCTCAACCCCCGCGCGATGGAAGTCCCCGACCTGCTCCATCAGTTCGGCGAGGTCTCGGGCAAGATGGCGCAGGCCGCCGACAACCTCACCGACGCGCTCAAGCTCGCCAGCCGCGCCGTCAGCCGGGAGGACCTCATCATCGTCACCGGCAGCTTCTACCTCGCCGGCGAAGCCCGCAAGTACTTCCTCGACCACGCCGCGAAGAAAAGCAAACGCTGATCCACCCCGTGGACGAGCCCAACGAACCCACGAATCTAAGACAACCAACCACTGCAAAAACGCACGGCTAACCCCGTGCGTTTTTTCATCCCGACACACGACGGAGACAAAATCAGCGTCATAAGTTCTACATCTCGCCGGGATCAAAAAACCGACCCCGAGCAAAGTGCTCGGAGCCGGCCGTGGGGTCGTGTGGCGTGACGCGTGTGCGTCACGCTGCGATTAGCCGTTGTCCTGTGCGGCCTTCACCGCATCGCGCAGGTCACGGATGCTGTCGTGGCCCTTCTTGACGTCGGCGTACTGGCGGTGCAGGACATCGTTGAGCGGGTTGCCGGTGGTGTCCTTGATGACCTCTTCGTACATCGCCTTGATCTTGTCCTCGCCGCGTTCGGCCTCGGCGAGCACGGCGTACGCGTCGCCCCCGCTCAGCTTGCCCCACAGGTCGAGCCACCATCGGTGGAACATTCCCTGCCATGAACTCGAGATATCGCCGTCCTCGTCGTTGAGCACAACGTAGCTGCGCAGCTCATTCGCAAATTGCTGGCGCTGGCCGGCCATCAGACTGAACAAGCCCTTGAGGTCCGCGTGTTCCACGGCCTCTGCGGCCTGCGCGAAACCTTCCGCGCTGTCTTGGTTGATACGCACCAGGTCCTTGATGCTGTCGATGGTTTCGTCTTTCAGGTTCGTTACGGTTTCCATGCGTGTCATGGCAAAAACTCCTTGGTTGCTAGTGGTGTGCGTGGGCGTCCGCCTCGGGCCGGCGTCGCGTTCACGCGGCTGGATCAATCATGCCCGAACAATCATGCGTTCCTGCAGAGATGCCTTGGTGGCATCAGCGGATGGGTGTGGTTAGACGACCGATCGGCCTCGCACCAGGCCCATGACCAGAGAGAGCAGGAACAGCACGACGAAGATGAAGAACAGGATCTTCGCGATCGAGGCCGCACCCGCGGCAATCCCGCCGAAGCCGAACACGGCAGCGATGATTGCGACGATGAAGAATGCAAGTGCGAGGCGTAACATGGTGTTTCCTTTCAAGAAAACGTGGGGTTATTTTTCATTCACACGCAGGCCGTTCCCGCATGCACCGGGAGTAAATGCAACCCCCGTGCCAGATTCGGCCCAGCACGACATCTCCGCCCAAATCCGGCGTTAGCAAGCGGGAAACGGGCCATACTCCGGAAAACACCCAGCACTCGGCCGCACTGAAGGTGGCGTGTACGTTTTGCACGACCGTGTAACGCATACCGGCGAAGGACAAACTTACACGCCGTGTTTTCACCCTCGACGCACGGCATCATCGCCAGCGCAACATGACACCGATGCCCTACCAATACGTTTCTCTGCCCGGCACGCATGTTTTTGAGTAAGACCTGCTGTCGATCGACACGATCGCCGGCTCTGGCATCCGACTTGCATGTAGTCGCGTGCCATGATGAACCACAAGAAAAGCAACACGAACGGATCAAAGCAGGGTCGAGAAAACGCCGACTGTCAGGACCGCTACCGGTTCATCAGTAAGAAGGGCCGGCCCATCGTCTCGGCCAGCTCGCTGCGTGGCGTCACGGTACGCAACGACGACGGGCACAACCTCGGCGTCCTCAAAGACATCATGATCGACACCGACCGCGGCTCCGTCGCCTACGTCGTACTCCAGTTCGAAGACGACAAGTCGTTTGCACTGCCCTACACCGCGCTCGAGATCGACCCGGAGAGCATGACGGTCTACGTCGACATCCAGCGTGAGGTCTTCGAGGCTGGGCAAGGCATGCGTCCGCCGGGCCAGAAAGAAAACAACTGAACCCGCACCTTGATCCGTCCCATGCCACGGCGGTGGTCGAAGGGATCACCGCCGCGGCTCCCTACCGCGTCTCACTCATTTAGAAAGGAACCCCCATGCTAAAGATTCGAAACTGGTCCATCCTCCTGCTCGGCATCGCCGCCTTCGCCCTCGCGGGCTGCAACACCATGCAAGGTGCGGGCGAAGATATCGAAAGCGCCGGCGATGCGATCCAGGACGCGGCCGACTAACCCCGCCGCACCGACCCCACGATGTACGACGGCGACGTGCCGCGCATCACACACACCGAGATGAAAGGAAGACACCATGCGATCCACACATCTGTTGACACTGGCCGCGATGTTGAGCTTCGGCGGCGCCGGGCTCGGGCTCGCGGGCTGTGAAGAGGGCTCGAACCTCGACCAGGCGGGCGACCACCTGGAAGACGCGGCCGAGGACACCGGTGAGGCCTTGGAGGACACCGGCGAAGCGATCGGCGAGGGCGTCGACGACGTCCGCGAAGAGATCCACGAGGCCACGGAAGACGACGACAACACCCCGGCCGGCCCGGGCGATACGGATATCGAGTAGCCGTCGTCCTCGCGGGCCGCTCACCGGAGGTGAGAGGCGGCCCGCGCCGTCACCCGTCACCCCCCGGCTTCACCGCCGTGGGGTGTTTTTTACATGTAACAATTACACGGTCAGACGCCCTCAAACCCCGACCCTGCGCGGGGCTCCGCGACTATAATCTGCACGCGGTTGGTCCCGCCGACCCCGGCCCTCGATAGGGTGGCGTCGGCGGGTTGCGATTCGCATGGGACCACTCTTCATGCAGAGCGTTTTGATTGTTGGGAAACAACGTCAGGCCCGTCACCGGCTTGCGTCGATCGTCGAGCAACACGGGTTCAGCGCCCGCGCCGTCGGCACACTGACCAAAGCACGCGAAGCGATGGAGAAGTATGCCGTCACCGCGGTGTTCATCGATTGCGATGTCGACGACGCACTCGGGCTGGAGGCGCTCGCGGTCCTGCCGGTGGCCAAGAATCAGCTTGTGACTTTCCTCATGGACAGTGAGGGCGGCCCGCTGACCGACGCGATCGCCGAGGCGGATTCGGGGATGTTCGAGGTGCTGCCGCGTCTGCCTGAGAAGTCGGAGCTGTCGCGGATCCTCAAGGGGGTCAAGCGCCGTGCGGAGCGATCCGAGCGTAAGCGTGCCAAGTCGTTTGAGCAGATGCTGGGCAACAGCCCGGAGATGCTGGAGGTCTACAACATGATCGCGAAGGTCGCGCCGACGGACGCGGCCGTGCTGGTGTGTGGCGAGAGCGGGACGGGCAAAGAGCTCGTCGCGGGCGCGATCCATCAGCGCAGCGAGCGGAGCGACGGCCCGTTCGTTGCGGTGAACTGCGGCGCGATCGCGGAGAATCTGATCGAGAGCGAGTTGTTCGGCCACGAGAAGGGCGCATTCACCGGCGCCGACAAGCAGCACGCGGGCGTGTTCGAGCAGGCCGATGGCGGGACGCTCTTCCTCGACGAAGTCACCGAGATGCCCCTCGAGATGCAAGTCCGTTTCCTGCGTGTACTCGAGACCGGCACACTGCGCCGCCTGGGCTCGGAGAAAGACAAGCAGGTCAGCGTCCGCGTCGTCGCGGCGACCAACCGCGAACCGCAGGACGGCGTCGAGCAAGGCACGTTCCGCGAAGACCTGATGTATCGGCTGGCGGTGTTCCCGATCGCGCTGCCGCCGCTCCGCAAACGCGGCGATGATGTCCACCTGCTCGCCGCCCACTTCCTCTCGCTGCACAACAAAGAGAACCAGACCGAGAAGCGGCTGACCGAGCTGGCACAGCAACGCCTCGCCGCATACGAGTGGCCCGGCAACGTCCGTCAACTCCGCAACATGGTGCAGCGGGCGTACATCCTCGAAGACGCGCAGGTCAACCTCGACTGCCTCGAAGACCTGATCGCAGGCACCGACGCGGGCACGTGCGGCGAGGCGGTCAACCTCGAGCACGAGACCGAGAGCCCCGTCGCGGTCGCCGCGTCAACCCGCGAAAACAATGCGGAGTCCAACGGCGAAGGGTCAGGCGTGCATGTCGAAGTCGGCACGTCCATCGAGGATGCAGAAAAACAGCTCATCCTCAAAACCCTCGAAGAGCTCCGCGGCAACAAGACCGAGGCCGCCAAGGTCCTGGGCATCAGTCTCAAGACGCTCTACAACCGGCTGAACTCGTACGACATCTAATCGGATCGGGCCGGCTTAGTCGCCGTCGCCGTGTTTACGCTTGCCGTCGGTGTCTTGATCGTCCCCGGCGTCGGCGTGTTTGTCGGCCGCCGCCTCGATCCGGCTGGACACGAAACGCAGCGCCTGCAAAGTGAACAGCGTAAAGACCACGAGCAGGCCCGCGAGCATGTAGTACCCCGCCCCGGCCGCGACGCCGACGGACGCGACCACCCAGATCCCCGCGGCGGTGGTCATGCCATGCACCCCGCCGTCCCGGCTCTGGAAGATGCTGCCCGCACCGAGGAACCCCACCCCGCCGACGATGCCCGCGATGATCTTCGCCGGGTCGATGGGCACCGCCGAGTCGGGTATGGTCAAAAACTCACGGATCATCGTCAGCGCGACCATCGTAAACCCGGCCGACCCCAACGCCACAAGGATATGCGTGCGCAGCCCGGCGGGCCTGGCTTTGTGCTCGCGTTCCCAACCGACCAACGCACCAAAGAACAGCGCGATGCTGAGGCGGGCGATCATGTCCAGCGTCGGGAGCGAAGCGTCAGGCATGGCAGTAGTGTAAGCAACCCAGGCCGGCCCACCCACTCGCTTCTCCGTGTCCGTCCCTGCTCCCCACCCAACCTTCGCCCGGCCAAGCCCCGACACCGCACAAAGACGCCGGCTGCACCAAGCAACACCCCGCTGCGGGGCAAACCCGTGACACCGCACCGCTGTACGGGCTGCTACAATGCCCCGTCGCCATGGCCACCGTACGGTATCAGGCCACACCCGTTTGTTGCCTCGACTTTTCCGGGAAACTGCCTGCCTGATGAACCCGGCCCCCACGAATCCGCAGCCCAAGGACAAGACGCGCACCACGTTCCGCAAGTTCATGATCCGCGGCATGGCGACGCTCCTGCCCGCCGTCCTCACGCTCTGGCTCATCGTCATCGCCTACGGCTTCATGCGCGACAAGATCGCCGCGCCCATCAACTGGGGCATCCAGCAGGCCGTCATCAAGTACACCGACTGGCCCGTCGCGACGGATGAAGACTACGTCAACGTCTGGGAAAACGTGCTGACCGGCTCGCAGCGTGAGGCGTGGGAGAAGATCGCCGACGCGAAGCGTGCGCGTTGGCAATCGCAGCAGACCGCGATCTGGCACAAGTGGCTCCGCAGCCAGCAGATCGATGATGAGAACATCGAGGCGCTGCCCACCCCGAGCTACGACTACCCCCACGCCCGCCAGCTCCGCGCCGAACGCCTGGCGTGGATGAAGGACCAGCCCGAGATGGTCGTCCTCGCCCGGCGAGCACAGCTCCAGAAGCAGTGGAACTCCGTCGCGCTGGGCGAGTGGCACGTACTCGACCTCATCGGCCTGCTCGTCGCGATCGTGCTCTTCTACTTCGCCGGCGTGTTCATGTCGAACATCGTCGGCCGACGGCTCAAGGAAAAAGGCGAGTCCCTGGTCGACCGCGTCCCGCTGATCCGCCGGGTCTACCCCGCGGTGAAACAGGTCACCGACTTCTTCTTTGGCGACAACGAGCAGCAGGCCAAGTTCAACCGCGTGGTCGCCGTGGAGTACCCACGCAAAGGGCTTTGGTCGGTCGGGCTGGTGACGGGCGACACAATGCGTGACATCCAGCAGCGCATGGGCGTTGAGTGTCTGACCGTGTTCATCCCCAGCTCCCCCACGCCGTTTACGGGCTATGTCATCACCGTGCCCGTGACGGATACGATCGACCTCAACCTGACGATCGAAGACGCACTAAAATTCGCGGTGAGCGGCGGCGTGCTGATCCCGCCCTCGCAGAAGATCGACCGCAACGGGCCCCAGCTCTTTGACCAGGAGCCCGAACAGGCCCGGCTTGAGCAACCCGCCCCCCCGGCGGACGACGCCGGCAGATAGCCACCGCCCCACACTCGGCTCAACGTATCACTCCCCCCCACCCCAACGACTCGGAGAAGGCATGGACATTCTCATCACAGGCCGACACATTGAAATCACCGACGCGATCCGCACGCACGCGACCGAGAAGGTCGGCAAGCTCGGGCGCTACAACGACCGGCTGTCCAAGGTCGAGGCCGTCGTCAGCAAGCCCGACGCCCGCGACTATGAGGTTGAGCTGATCGCCCACATCGACGGGGCCGACCACCTGGTCGCGACCGCGTCGCACACCGACGTGTACCACGGCTTCGAGGCCGCGGTCAACAAGATGGAGCGCCAGCTCACCGACCACAAAGAAAAACACATGGGCCACTAGCCGGCCCGTGCCGGCCGGCCTACGCTTTGGGGCGGGCCAGCCCCCCGGCGAACGCCGCCCTGACACGCCCCACCGTTTCCGCTAAAATGTCGCGTTCGCCCGGCCAACTCGGCTGGGCGGCACTGTTCACGCCCCCGCCCCGGAATGCCCCGGCCCGGAAAAACACCGATGAAGCTGTGCGACTTTGTCGTCACCGACGCCATCCTGCCGACCCTCAAAGCCACCACGCGCGACGACGCCATCAACGAAATGGCCGACGCCATGGTCGCCGCCAAGGCCGTGCCAGAAGCGCTGCGCGACGAGCTGGTCAAGTCGGTGCTGGACCGCGAGAAGCACGGCTCGACGGGCTTTGGCAAGGGCGTCGCCGTCCCCCACGTTAAGCACGAAAAGATCAAGCAGGTCACCGCGTGCGTCGCGGTCAGCAAGCAAGGCGTCGACTTCAACGCCCTGGACCGCGAGCCGGTCTATGCGATCTTCCTCCTCGCGTCGCCCAAGGACAAGCCCGAGGAGCACCTGGACGCGATGAACAACCTCTTCGCGAACCTGCAGAACGAGCGTTTCCGCAAGTTCCTCCGCATGGCCGAGACCACCCAGGCCGTGCAGGACGTGCTCGAAGAAGCGGACGCCGGGCAATACGCCGGCTAAGCCCTCCCCGCCAACCTTGACGAGCGAGCCCGATCCAACCGGGCGGCCGTCACGTTCCCAGACTCGCCCGCCACACCCCCACCCCCGCGCGAGACAAACCCCTCATGCAAGCCATGCGAACCAAGGTGACCATCCAGAACAAGCTCGGCCTCCACGCCAGGCCGGCGATGTCGTTCGTCGATCATGCGTCACAGTTCGCCTGCAGCATCCAGATCGCCAAGGGGGACCAGAAGGTCGACGGCAAAAGCATCATGCAGATCATGATGCTCGCCGCGACCCAGGGCACGGAACTCGAAATCACCGCCGAAGGTGCCGACGCCGAGCAGGCCATCGCTACGCTCGAGAAGCTCGTCAAAGACAAGTTCGGCGAAGAGTAAGCCGCACACGTGTCGCGCCCGCTACACACGTCGAGCGGGCGACGCGCAGCGTCCCGCCTGTACCCCGCGGATAGCATGAACCCCCAAACCTATGGATTCGTTTCGCCGCCGCCCAGCGGGCGGGGACGAAACCATGCGGGGTGTCATCGGATACTCATGCGAGCCCGGAACGGCGTAGCTTCCGTACAACCCAGCCCGCTGGCGCGGAGAGCGCATAGGCGGTGAAGCCGAAGGCGAGCGACCACTGCGGGGCAATCATCAGGAGCAGGCCGACGATCGCGTAGCCCGCGACCGTCCCGACCTTGGCGCGGTCGCGGATGTAGCGGTTCATGACGTGGGTGTAGGGCAGCTTGCTGACCATCGCCAGCGCGGTGAGCAGCAGGACCGCGACCATCCCAACCGCCGCGGCGTTGCCGAGCCAGTCGGTCTGAATGGCCTTGCCGCCGAAGAAGATGTGCTGGTGCAGCAGCGCGAGCGCGGCGATGGTCCCCGCGGCGCCGGGCGAGGGCAGACCACTGAAGAGGTTCGGGTCGGCCGCGCGTTTATGTCGGGCCTCAACCGTGTAGCGTGCCAGCCGGAGCGCGGCGCACGCGACGTACACGCAGCCGATCACCAGCGTGAGTCGGCCGAACAGGTCGTCCGCATCGCTGGAGATGTAGGGTACGCCGGCCCCGACGAGCTGGACCGCGATAAACGCCGGCGCGACACCGAACGTCACCATGTCCGCCATCGAGTCGAGCTGTTCGCCCAACTCACTGGTGCTGTTGGTGAGCCGAGCGACCCGGCCGTCGAGCGCATCGAACACCATACCGATGAAGATAAACCCCGCCGCAAACGTCAGGGGCGTCCACTCAAAAGGCAGGTCTGCCTCGGCGGGGCTACGGGAGGCAAAAAAGGTCGCCACGAACCCGCACAGCACGTTGCCCAGCGTGAGCATCGTCGGCAGGACGCTCACCGGCAGCCGACGGACGCGCAGCCGACGTCGACGCCGACGCTTCTTCTCCGGCACCGGCGGGTCGTCGTGCGTGTCCATCTCGGGCATGTCAGGGAGGCGTGCAACCATCGGGGCATTGTATGGCAATCGCCCGCTACGGCCGCGCATCCCCGGCCTGCGGCGCCATCTCGGGCACACGCTCCGGGTCAAACACCTCGCCACACTCGGGGCACACACCATCTCGCAGCCCGAACAGCGTGTACCCACATGTCGCGCACATCCAGGCGGGGACGGGCTTCGCGAAATCGTGACGGGCGATCGACCAAACCAGCATACCCGCCACACTGCTGTACACCACACCACACAGCGAGACCAGGACGACCGGGTCCGTCGGCACAGTCGCCATGATCACAAGTGCCAAAACGATGTAGACGAGGGTCAGCAGAGGGACCCAGATAAACTTGCCTCGCAGCGTCTGCATCCCGCGCGGCAGGCCAAGCAACCCCGCGACGATCGCCATCGTCCCCAAAAGCACCGCCCACCACGCGTTCGCTACAAACAATACCCAGGCCAACGTCGTGGACACCCAGCATGCGAAGCAGTACCCGCTGGCGAGGTTGACGATGCGTTGGCGATCGAGGGGTCGTTGCATAGCTACGTCAATCTCATCATGGCATCTCGGATACGGAACGCTGCGCATCGCCCGCTAAACAGTGTCGGCTGGACGGGCGTCCGGCGGTGCGCCCGCGTCGCACTTCCTACACGCCAGCGTCTGACCGAGCATCGACGCCCGGCCGGCCTCCGTTAGCACCCACTCCCGCGCGACCATCGGCGGGTCGTGCCGCACGTGCTGGTTATGCCCACACGCAAGCTGCGCGACCCAGTGGCCTTCGTCGTCCTGGTGGTAGTGGGTGATGGGTTGGTGCATGGGAATCAATCAATCATCACGTCGTAGCCCAAGTGCCTCAGAGACTGAGTAAAGTGTGGGGATAGTCAGCTCGATATCGCGCGGAACACTGCGAGAAACAGAGGGCTTGCTGGGGTGAAAGAGAATAATTAGCGTTTCACCTGTCGAGTTGTCCCCTTCAGGACAATGTTTAGTGAGCCGTGTGGCCCCAGCCCTTGATCGCATGTGGTGCCCTGAAAGTTCTTGCCTTCAT
>JBITAC010000058.1:0-2880 GCA_044439905.1 Phycisphaerales bacterium JB063
ACGGAGACGGTCTTGGGCGACATGTAGGTCGAGTGGTAAGTCGCGCGGTCTTCGGAATAGCTCGCGCAGCCGGTGGAGCCGACAAACAGGACGGCCAGGAGAAGGGTGCTCATCAAACGGGTCATCGCGCTTCCTTGTGTCTTCGTGGGGGTGCGTCGGGGCGTGGGCCCCGCATGGTACATCGGCAGTCGGGCCGAGCAGGTCAAGTGTACCCGCCCGACGGCGGTGAAGCCAAGCCCGGCGGGTTCGATTTGCGTGTTGGGTTATCGGCCTGACGCGTGTCAGGCCGGGCCGGGCGCGTCCATCGGGTGGTTATCGAGACGCCGTGTGATGCGGGCTTGGCGTGTGGCTCTGGGTCATCGCGGTGGGGCGGTGCCCAGCCGGTAGTCCGCGGGGGTCAGGCCGACCATGCGGTGGAAGGTAGCGGAGAAGTGGCCGTGGCTCGAGAAGCCGCAGAGGTCGGCGACGTCGCGGATGGGGACGGTGGTGGTCCGGAGCATGTGCCGGGCGTGCAGGAGTTGGACGCGGAGCGCGAGGTGCTTGGGGCTGATCTCGGCCTGGGAAGAGAACAGCCGGTGGAAGTGGAACGGGCTGATCTCGAACTGGGCGGCCAAGTCGTTGAGGGAGGGGCACTGGGCGTACTGGTCGCAGATGACGCCCATGGCCTGTGCGATGCGGTTGTCCTCGACCCGGCCGACCGCGGGCGGCGCGAGCCCATCAATCGGCCGAAGCGTGAGGCAAATCGCGGGCGAGACCCCCTTGCCCCAGTCGGGCTGGCGTTCGATGCGTGCCCAGAGGGTGGGACCTTTGCCGTTGGGCGGGAAGACGTCGCGCGGGGCGTCGTGCTTGAGCTCGGGCCAGCGCTGGGCTTCGATCTCGAGCACCTCGTCAACGAGGACCTGCAGCGGGCCCAGGTCCGTGGGCAGGGAGAGCCGGCTCTCGGTGTCGGCGTGCATGACTTGGCCCTCGGCGTCGATGAGGATACGCTGCAGGCCCGGGTCGTTTTCGGGGATGGCGTCGAACCGGCTGCGGATGGACATCAGCGCGACGTGGAGCCAGTGGTGCTCGTCGGCGGTGTAGGCCCCGCCTTTTTTGCGCCCCACCGCGAGGACCCAGTAGAGCGAGCCGCCCGGGGCGTTGGGGATCGCGCTGACCGCGGCGTGCAGGCCCTTGGGCAGGCCCGCGGCCGCGCTGGTGAGCGGCTTGTCGGGCGCGGCCTGGCCGTCCCGGGCCGCCTGCTGGAGCAGCGCATCGCCGTTCGCGCTCGCGTCGAGCCAGCCCGCGAGGTGGGTGCTGGAGAGTTTTCGGCCGCCCAGGATGCCCGAAGCGCCCGGCCGGGCGGGGTCGGTCAGCAGCAGCGCTGCCGAGTCGAACGGGATCCGTTTTCGCAGGGCGGACCAGGGCTTGGCCACGGCGCCATCCCAGGGAGTCGGTAACACGAAGAATCTGGTCATAGCAAGTTGAGGTAAAACGTTTCAATGAACGCAAACATCAGGCGGAGCCGCCGAAACGGCACCGGGCACTACTTCCGAGTCGCGACCCCACTCTCGCTGTTGACCCGCCCTAACACATGCCGACGATTTGGCACGCGATAAACCACCTAATAGGTTAACCTAACAGGGGGCTGACGCAAAGCGCAAAATAAACAAAACTTATTATCGTTCTGGCTGCAGCGCCGACTGCTCTAATGACCACGCGATCGGCGAAGACCGGCAGTCCAGGTGCGCCGCGAAAAAGCCGCCCCGGTGCTTCCAGAACATCGGCCAAATCACATCGCGGTCCGACTCAGGGATCGCCAGCCCCGGCAGCGCCTCGGACGCGTGCCACTCCAGCCGGCCCTCATCAAACACCTCACGCTCGGGCGCGAGCGTCACCGGCCTAGTCACCTCGTACAGGAACATCAGCCAGTGCCCCTTGCCCTCGAAGGCCTGCTCGGACACGATCCCCGTCAGGTGCAGGTCTTCGAGGTCGACGTCGATCCCGGTTTCTTCGAAGATCTCGCGCTGGGCGCACTGCGTCGGGCTCTCGCCGGTCGCCTGCTCGAGCTTCCCGCCGATGGGGGAGTAGAGGTCGAGGTTGGGCGGCTTGGCGCGGTGGAGCAGGAGCGTTCGGCCTTGCTCATCAAACAGGAAACACAGCGCCGCGATCTTGTACGGCAGCGGCGCGGGGGCGGGGGGGCTGGACTCGGGGGCGGGCGACGGCATGGCGGAAGAAGGTAGCCGATTTAGCGCTACCACGATAGCGCCGTGACATGATCCACAAAAAACGCCGCAGCGGGCGGACCCACTGCGGCGCGTTGTTGCAAATCCAAAATGTCTGGGTAGCCGGTTGCGGGTGCGGTCAGGCCGCTTCGGCTTCGGGCGTGTCGTCCTCGTCGAGGAACGCCGGGGCGTCGGACGCTTCGGTCCAGTCCTCGCACTGGGGCAGCTCGAGCGTCGTCGCGCACGTCTTGCGGTAGCCCAGCTTGCGGATCACTTCGAGCACTTCGGTCCAGGTCGGGAACGGGCGGTTGTTCACACGCTTGAAGGTGTCCACCGCCTGGATGAACAGGAACTGCTCGGGCGTCATCTCGCCCTCCTCGGCACGCTTGGCGAAGTCGCTGAGCCGACGCCCCGGCCCACGCCGACGCTCCAGCCCGCTGCCCGCCGGGCGGGTATCGACCACGTTCTGCCGACGGTCCGGACCACGCTGCTTGTTTGTTTCAGGCATCACAAAAACTCCACTTTCAGGGTGTCGACTACCCAAGCTATCGGCCGTCGCATCCACCCACTGAAGCCCGCGACCACCAAAAAACGATCCCCGGGCTGTCAACTCAAAAAACAAAACCCTGACGGCAAAACCCGACCCAGCATCACATCGCACAACAGCCCCCCGATGCCC
>JBITAC010000059.1:0-3605 GCA_044439905.1 Phycisphaerales bacterium JB063
CCGCGGCTCATGCGCCATGTTGCCGCTCACTAAACGGGCGTAGGCGGTCACCGCCTGGAGCGGGGTCCACGCGACGGGCCCCTGGCCGATCGCCATAAACTCGACATCGCTGCGTTGCAGTTCACGGTTGCTTGGCCCAAGCGAGCCGGGCACTTCTTCGGGCAGACCGAGCGCATGGGTATGGCCCATCCCGAACTGCTCGTACCACCAAAGCATGCGCCCCGGGTCGATCTCGTCCATCAGCCGCTGGGCAAGGATGCCAAAGAACGGGTTGGACGAGTACATAACCGCCTCGACCCCGTCAATTTCGCCACGGGTCTGCCGGTACTTTTTCCAGAACCAGTCGCGATACACCATCGGGCGGTTGGGCCAGAGATAGCCCGGCGTGTCGATGCGTTCATGCTCGCCGAGCACGCCGTCGGTGACCGCCGCGACCAGCACGAGCGGCTTGGCCGTGGACCCCGGCGGATAGGGCCGAGAGATCGCGCGGTTGACCATCGGCTCGTTCATCGGGTCGTCCCACAACAGCGCGGGCTCTTCTTCGAGCAGCGCCCGCGGCGCGGCGGGCATCGTCACCGCCGCGAGAATGTCGCCCGAGGCGATGTCGATCACGACCGCCGCGCCGTTGAGCGGGTTGCCGATCAGGTGCTCGGGCACCTCGCCCTCATGCCACGGCTGGGTCCGCATCAGGCCAAACTCGGGCGACATGATCGCCTGGATATGCGCCTGCAGGAGGATGTCGATGCTGAGCACTACGTCGCGACCGGCGACAGGCATCGACTCGTCGTCCTGACTATCCACCTGGATCCGCCGAAGCCCGCGCGCGCCGCGCAGCGTGTCTTCCATCGATAGCTCGATACCCGACCGGCCGATCCGGTCACCCACCCGGTAGCCACGCAGGTCCGGCGGGCCGGCCGCATCACGGAACGGGCGGTCCTCCACGTCTTCGCGCCATGTCTCACGCATCAGCCCGATGATGTGCGTCCCCACACCGCTCACCCGCAGCTCAATGGGTTCATCACTCGCAAGCGGCGTCGGCAGCGTCGAGCGGTCCAGCTTCACCAGCACCGTCTCCATCGGGTAGTGCCTGACCGTCCGACGGCGTAACTCGACCTCACGCCAAACCCGCTGCGTCGCGGCCTCGTTGCGGTCCGCGATCTGCCGGCCTTCCGCGATAAATCGCTCGATCGTCAGGCGCTGATCTTCACTCAACCCACTCACAATCACGTGGTGTTCGGTCGCCTCGCCGATCGGGTGGGCGACCTCTTCAAGCGGTACCGGTTCGCCGCGTTTCTCTTCTTCCTGCTTCTGCCAGATGCGCCAGAGGTGTTCCTGAAGCGAGCTGACTCCAACAATGATGTTGTCCCGCCGTTCGCGCACGCGGTCACGCCCATCGCCCGAGACCTCCGCCAGGATCGAGAACATCTCCTCAACCTGCCGCTCGTACTCCGCACGCAGTTTGCCGACGTACGTTTCACGTTCGGCATCCCCCAGCGATTCCCAGTGCAGCCGATCCTTGCGCGCGTCGCGCTCGGCCTCCTTGCCCGCCCACTCGCCGGTGATCACGCTGAAGTGCACCGCGACCTCCCAGCCCGGCTCGTCCTGCGCAAGCACCCGGCCGTTGCGGTCGAGGATCGCGCCCCGACGCGTCGAGATCAGCTGGGTCGATGCGAGCTT
Source organism: Phycisphaerales bacterium JB063 (assembly GCA_044439905.1). Classification (GTDB taxonomy): domain Bacteria; phylum Planctomycetota; class Phycisphaerae; order Phycisphaerales; family Phycisphaeraceae; genus JAHQVV01. Next base: position 1,678 of record JBITAC010000059.1, read on the forward strand.
CGCCTCCGAGGTCGCCCGGGCCTTGGCGTAGGACTCGCCCGTGGTCAGCCGGGCCGTCGCAAGGCCAAGGATACAGACCACGCAGACCGCGACCCCCGCCAGCAGGAGCAGCCGACGATGGAACATGCTCGGTATGACATCGCGCAGGGTATTACGCATGGCGTGTGCATGGCTCTGCTTGTCGTGGCGGCGCGACCGAACGATGGCCCCGCCCCACCGCCGCCGTTATCGGACACATCTTAGTAGCAACAACACCCGCCGTCTGGCGGGCGTTGCATTGAAAGCACTGGGTGGCATCGCGGCCGATCGTTCAGGGGCGGGTGGATCAGGTCAGCCGCTGCATCGCGTGGGCCCGGGCAGTCTCGCGTTGCTTGCGTGCCGTCTCCGCCGGGCTCGACGACGTCAGCGCCGTCGCATCCGCCATCGCCTGCTCGGCCTCTGCCTTGGTCAGTTCATCCAGCCCACGGGCCTCGTCGGTCAACACCTCGACCGCGCCGCCCTTGACCTGGGCAAACCCGCCGCCGATGAACATCGCCGTCTCTTTGCCCGCCGTGTCCTTGAGCCGCAACGCCCCGTAGCCCAGCTTCACGAGCAGGGGTGCGTGGTTGTCAAGGATACCGACCTGCCCGTCGTGGGCGGGGAGGTCGACATACGTCACCTCCCGGCTAAAAACCTCTTGCTCGGGGGTCGTCAGGGTGCACTGAAAGGTCGTGGCCACGGGCGTCTCCATGTGGAACTTTGGCCATCGATCCGACGGCCGCGTCTGGGGTCACATAGGTTAGACCCGCCGGGCGGGGTGTCAAACCGTGACGCAGCGACAGCCAACCCACCCGCCTAGTGCCCGTCCGGGTCGGGCGGGGTCCAGCCCACGACGGCATCGAAATTCGCCGCGAGTTCGCCCGTGTCCGAGTCCTCGATCGGGGCAAAGTCGACCAACACCGACTCACGCTGCTTCTCGTCGCGGATGCTGCGTAGGATCCCATCGCGGGCGTTCATCTCGTGCCCACGCACATAACACTGCGTCGTCAGCAGGTGGTCCTCGCCCTTGCTCACCTTGTAATGGATATGCGGGGTTCGGCCGGGGTAGGGCTGGGGCTTGATCGTGCGGAAGTAGTACCGCCCTTCGCGGTCGGTCGAGAATCGGCCGTAGGACTGGAAGTGTTCGTCGCGTTTGTCCTGGTCGCGGTCGCGGGTGTGGCGGTAGATGCCGTTATTGTCAGTCTGCCAGATCTCGACCAGGGCGTTCCGGATGGGGCTGCCGTTGGCGTCGAGAATCTGCCCGGTGAGGTGCGTGACCTCGCCGACGGCCGGGGTGATGCTGTCGTTGAGGATCAACAGGTCGTTGTCGGTATCCAGCGGCATCCGGTCGGGATAGAAAGGCCCCTCCGTCTGGGCCGGCGTCCGCGTCAGCATCTCTGCAAACACCCCGGGGGCATACAGCGCCGCACACGTCGCCGTCGCGGAACGCAGGAAACGTCGCCGGGTCAGTTCGGAAGGCGTAAGGATCATGGCGGGCTCCGGGGGTGGAAGTGACCCTTATGCTACGACGAACCCCGGCTCAAAGTTTGCCGGTGCAGGGATTGCAGTGGCGGTGGCCTCATGAATTGCCCCGATTTGTTTTCTAGGGTAATCTGGCTGATAGATAAGCATCATATCCTTGGATTCTGAGTTTCCGGATGTCAACACAAAAAACAGCTACTGTCAATTGCTTTCGGATCGCTTTCGATGGTGAGACTGCAGGTGAAGCCGCCACTCACAAACTATTGCGACGGATTATCCGAATGCGAAAGCGTTCAGCTACTATTGGCGAAGGCGAGATACTACTTGGCAACTATGAGAGGCGCAAGATTGCATCAAGCACCCTCAAGGCATATGTAGGGCAACTGCGCAGGCTTCGCCCCAATGACAGGGTTGCTGAAGGCGATGCA
>JBITAC010000060.1:0-8376 GCA_044439905.1 Phycisphaerales bacterium JB063
CTCTACCGCATCGGCGGGAGTATTGATGTGGCACGTCCAAGGGCCGTTCGTCGTTCCAACGGAGGCATTTTGAATTGCAGGTTCAGAGTATGGCCCGCCGGCTATCGCCGAAGTTGTAACTGAAGATGCCGCACAAAACAGCCAAGCATTACGACGCATTGAAGAAGCAATCCGCATTCGAATCTCCCGGAGAAGGCCCCATGAACTAAACGTGATTCACTTGGCTACATCACCAATATGGGCATCAATCGATCGCACTGTAACCCAATGCCCTGTCAATTTCAAAGGAAAAGGTAAGGAAAAATGTGTCAGGAACCTTTATCGCCCTGGGAATCGTTTGCTTGCGGCTTTGCGCTCGTGGGCGGGGGTTATTCTGGCGGGTCGGCGTGGGTGGGCCACGCTTGGGGGATCGAAACGGGGCGGGGATCGTGGAAGCGGGACGCTGCTGTTTTGGGAACTTTGCGGGATATCGCGGTGGAAAATGAATGGTCCTGCCCGCTGAAGCGGGCAGGACGGGTTGGGTTAGGCCGGGTTGGGTTGGGTGACCCGATGAGGTCTCACTCCACTGTTACGACCTTGCTCAGGTTCCGGGGCTTGTCGACGTCGCAGCCGCGGAGCTCGGCGACGTGGTAGCTCAGGAGCTGGAGCGGGATCACCGTCAGCAGTGGGCCGATGGAGTAGAGGGAGTCGGGGACGAAGATGGTGTGGTCGGCGAGGTTGGGGATGATTTCGTCGCCTTCGGTGGCGATGGCGATGACGACGCCGTCGCGGGCTTTGACCTCTTCGATGTTGCCCAGGGTTTTCTGGTAGGTCAGTTTGTCGTTGGGCGCGATGACGACGACGGGCATCTGCTTGTCGATGAGCGCGATGGGGCCGTGCTTCATCTCGGCGGCGGGGTAGCCCTCGGCGTGGATGTAGCTGATCTCTTTGAGCTTGAGCGCGCCTTCGAGGGCGATGGGGAAGTGCACGCCCCGGCCGAGGTAGATGGCGTTGCTGCGTGAGGTGAAGTGCTTGGCGATTTTCTGGATGTGGTCGTTTTGGTCGAGGATCTGCTCGATCTGCAGCGGGACCTGGCGCAGGGCCTGGAGCATGGTGTCGATTTGCTGCTGGTTGAGTGTCGCTTTGGCCTGTGCCATGGCGATGTTGAGGAGGTAGAGGCCGGCGAGCTGGGTGGTGAAGGCCTTGGTGGAGGCGACGCCGATCTCGGGGCCGGCGTGGGTGTAGAGGGTGTGGTGGGCGAGGCGTGTCATGGAGCTGCCGCGGACGTTGCAGATGGCGAGGGTGCGTGTGCCGCGTCGGATGGCTTCTTCGAGCGCGGCGTTGGTGTCTGCGGTTTCGCCGGACTGGCTGATGGCGATGACAAGCGTGCCGGGCGGGATGGGTGCGTTTCGGTAGCGGAACTCGGAGGCGTACTCGACCTCGGCGGGTATTTTGGCGAGCTCTTCGAAGAGGAACTCGCCGACCATCGCGCTGTGCCAGCTGGTGCCGCAGGCGAGGAAGATGACGCGGTCGATGCCGCGGAGCACGTCGGGGGTGATGCCGGTGTCGGCCTCGAAGACGACCTCGTGGTCGCGGAGGCGTGGGCTGACGGTGTCGGCGAGCTTGCCGGGCTGCTCGTAGATCTCCTTGAGCATGAAGTGTTCGTAGCCGCCTTTTTCGGCGGCCTCGATGTCCCAGTCGATGGTGTGTTTTTCTTTGGTGACGGCGTTGCCATCGGCGTCGACGATCGTGCAGCCGGCGGCGGAGAGCTCGGCGACCTCGTGGTTGTCGAGGTAGATGACGGTGTCGGTGTGGGTGAGGATGGCGGCGACGTCGGAGGCGATGAGGTGTTCGTCGTTGCCGAAGCCGACGACGAGCGGGCTTTCGTTGCGTGTGGCGACGAGTGTGCCGGGCTCTTGGGCGCAGACGACGCCGAGTGCGTAGCTGCCGACGAGCTTGCGTGCGGCGCGGGCGACGGCGTCTTTGAGGGTGCCGCCTTGTGCGTGTTCGAGCTCGATGAGGTGCGCGATGACTTCGGTATCGGTTTCGGAGACGAAGGTGTGGCCGACGGCTTCGAGCTGCTGCTTGAGGTCGAGGTAGTTTTCGATGATGCCGTTGTGGACGATCGCGACGCTGCCGTTGGGCGAGAGGTGTGGGTGTGCGTTGTTGAGTGTGATGCCGCCGTGGGTGCCCCACCGGCAGTGTGCGATGCCGGTGTTGCCCAGGGCTTGCGCGAAGTTTTCCTTGGCGTCGACCTCGTCGACTTTGCCGACCCCCTTGCGGATGCTGATGATGCCGTCGTGGAGGGTGGCGAGCCCGACGGAGTCGTAGCCGCGGTATTCGAGCCGGCGCACGCCGTCGGCGAGCTTCTGGGCCACGGGTTCAGACGAGACAACACCGATAATTCCGCACATGTAGAGTCACTCCTTTGGCCGGATTGTAGCCGGGCCCGTGGCCCAGAGCCCGGGCGAAGCCGCCCCACGCGACCGCCTGCCGCGCGGCGGGGCCCGGTTGTCTACAATCATCGGCTCGATCACACCCCCCGTTTGGGCCCGACCGGTATGAATAACACGACGACACCCCGACTTTCCCCGCCGACGCCCGCCCCGATGTGGCCCGCGCTGTGGGCGGTCTGGTCCCGCGAGATGGTCCGGTTTGCCCGGCAGCGCTCGCGCGTCGTCGGTGCCCTGGTGACGCCCCTGCTGTTCTGGGTCCTCCTGGGCTTTGGTGCCGACCGCGCGTTCGACCCGGGCCGCGGCGGCGGGGACGTCGGCTACCTCGCCTACTTCTTCCCCGGTGCGCTGGTGATGATCCTGCTGTTCACCGCGATCTTCTCGACCATCAGCGTCATCGAGGATCGGCGGGAGGGCTTCTTGCAAGGCGTGCTCGTCAGCCCCGCGCCGCGGGTGGCGGTGGTGCTGGGCAAGGTACTCGGGGGCGCGTCGATCGCGACGGCGCAGGGGCTGGTGTTTCTGCTGCTGTTCCCGCTGGTATCGGACGACTGGCCCGGGCTTGGGATGTATCTGGCGGCGGCGGTCATGATGCCGGTCGTGGCGATCGGGCTGACGGGGCTGGGCCTGGTGCTCGCGTGGCCGATGGATTCGACAGCCGGTTATCACGCGATGATGAATATCCTGCTGATGCCGATGTGGTTTCTGAGCGGCGCGGTGTTCCCGGTCGAGACCGCGCCGGGTTGGATGCGTATCGTGATGGCGGTGAACCCGTTGACGTACGGCCACCAGACGCTCGCGGGGCTATTGCTTGGCGACGGGGCCGGCGAAACGCTCTTGCCCCTGTGGGCCTGCGCCGCGATCAGCGTCGGCTTCGCGCTGGTCATGATCGGCTGGGCAACCCGGCTGGCGAGTAAACCCGCGTGATGAACCCAAGGGGCCTAGGGGTCAGGGGCCGACGGACCAAGTGACGGAATCGGAAACTCCCCCCCTGCCTTTTTCACTCGGCCCCCCGACCCCTTAGCCCCTCGCCCCCTTCCTCTTATGACGAAGCACCTGCTCAACCTGCCGGTCGTCCTCGCGGCGGTCTTCTCGCTCGCGGCGTGCGGCGTGATCTCGGCCGTGGTGTTTATGCCCGGGCCGACCAAGCTGCTGCCCGGCGAACCGATCCCCGCGCCCGACTTCACCGTCACCGACCATGCCGGCCAAACGCTGACCCACGACGACCTGCTGGGCGAGGTCTGGGTCTGCGACTTCTTCCTCACCCGCTGCACCGGCGTGTGCCCGCTGCTGGGCCAGAGCATGTCCAACCTCGCGCAGCAGCTCAACAACACCCGTGCGCTGCGGGAGGTACAGCTCATCAGCTTCAGCGTCGACCCCGAGCACGACCGCCCCGACGTCTTGGCCGAGTACCGCGACAACTGGCGGCCGACCTGGTCGCGCGGCAGCGACGCGCGGTGGGAAGCCATCGACACGCACTGGCGACACGCCACCGCCCAGAGCCAGCAGGACTTCTGGCACGTCGTCACCGATGGGTTCAAGCTGACCGTCGGCCCCAACGCGGACCCCGACGACACCTCCACGCCGATCTCGCACAGCAGCAAGCTCGTGCTCGTCGATCGGGCCGGCAACATCCGCGGCTACTACGATGGGCTGATCCCGTCCGACATGGAAGCGCTGGTCGCGGACCTCAAGCGCGTGGTGGCGGAGTAGCCCCGGCGATGAACACCACCAACCCCAACCAGTTCGACCCGCCCAGCGCAGAAAAATTAGCGCAGCACCTGGCCGCGCACCCGCCGGTCGCGCAGCGGTCGATCCGTGGGTGGATGCTGATGGTCATGGCCGGGGCGTTGATGCTGGCGATGCTGCTCACGGCGGTGGTGCCGATGCTGAGTGTGCTGCTGCTGCTGGCGCCGCTGGGGCTGGTGTGGTATCTGGCGAGCCGGGCGCAGCGGGCGCGCGAACTGCACGAGCGCGTCGCGCGGGTGTGGGAACTCGCGATGCTGCGCCAGCACCGCGAAGCCCTCCGCCGGGCGTGGACCCTGTTGCCCAGCGTCTGCCCGCACGCCGAGCTGCACCTGCGCTGTGTCGCGGTCATCGCCCACACCCTCGACGACCTCGCGCACTACAGCAGCGCCATCGTCGCGTTCGACTACCTCCTGGAACGCCTGCCCGCCAGCCACCCGATGGCGCTGCAGACCGGCGTGCAACGCGCCAACGCCGCGCTCTGCGACGACCGCCTCGCCGACGCCGACGACGCCCTGCGCAAACTCCGAGGCAGCATCGAGCAGCTCCCGCCCGGCCCGATCCCCGCGGGCTACCAGCTCGCCAAGCTCGTCCAGGACGTCCGCACCGGCCACTACGCCGAGGCCGCCGACCACGCCGACGACACCGCCGCAAAACTCAAACCCCTGGGCGTCCACGCGGGCTACGGCTACGGCCTGCTCGCCTACTGCCAACACCAGCTCGCCATCCGCAACAACGACCCCCCCGCCGCCGCACAGCAACAACGCACCGCCGACCACCACTGGCACAACGCCACCCTCCTCATCCCCCCCGCCGCGCTCGCCTACCGCTACCGCGAGCTCGCCGCACTCATCCCGACCGACACCACCGCCAAAGCGTGACCAACACACCCACCCAGCCCGAACCCATGCTGTCGGCCTTCGACCCGGCGCAGTTCAACCGGCAACTCGCCTGGGCCGCCATCCTGCACCGCGCCGCCATCACGCTCACCGCCGCCGCCCTCGCCGGCATCCTCCTCCTGCCCATGATCCTGCCCGAGGCGCAGCGCACCCCCGTCCTCTTCGCGATGTTCATCATCCCCGCCGTCTGGCTCCCCATCACACTCACCACCCAGCGCGTCGCACGCAACCTCCCCGCCATCGGATCGGCCCTGTCCAGCGACCCCGACCGCGCCCAGCGCCTCCTCGCCGACGCACTCAAACGCAAACCCGTCATGGCCTGGGCACGGCTGCTCACCTACCACCGGCTGGCCGTGCTCCGCCACCAGCAGCGCCGCTTCGACGAGGCCGCGAGCATCTGCCAGCACATCCTCAACCAGCCGCTCACCGGGCCCGCCTCCGCCGCCAAGCCCTCGCTCCTGCTCATGCTCACCGAGTCCCACCTCGCGATGGGCAATCTCGTGGGCGCCTACCACGCACTTTCCGAACTCCACCGCACCCGCCTCGGCCTCGCCGGCGCCATCCAGCGACTCGCCCTGCAGACACGCTACGCCCTCAAGACCGGCGCGTACGAACACGCGCTCGACCACGGCCGCGAAAAAATGCAGCTCGCCGAACTCATGCCACCCCCCCAGTGCAGCGCCATGCACGCCATGCTCGCCGCCGCCGCGCAAAAGACCGGCCGCGACAAACTCGCAAGCTGGCTCTGGGAACGCGCCCAACTCCTCAGCCCGCCCCACCTGTTCGATCAACTCAAACAAGGCGCGTTCGATATCGACGTCGTCACCGGAGATGAATCCGCACAAGACGCCCCCGCACAGAGTGCTCCGGCGTAGGCTGCTCCGGCGTAGGGTGGGTGGAGGAGTCCGCGACGATACCCACCGTGTGCTACAGCAAGCGGGAAACGCCTAGCCAAGCCCACGGCTTCGAGGCGAGCGGGAGCGAGCAACGACGCCGTGGGATACCCGCACAATGGATGGCACGAAGACCCCGCAGCGTTTCGACTCGCTCCCGCTCGCCTCAAAGCAGCGGGCTTGGTTGAGATTAGATCGATTGTTGTAGCGCTCAGCGGGTATCGTCACGGATGCGCTCCACCCACCCCATCCCACCAAGCGTGCACAAGCGCCGCCCCCGCCCGGGTATGATGCCCCACCCATGCCACACCTCCCCGAGACCGCCAACACGCTCGCCTCGCTGATGCCCCACCACTGGTTCGCGGGCGGCAACCCCATCGTCCTGATCCTGATCGCCATCGTCGCCATGGCCGCGGTCATCAAGGGCGCCGACTGGCTGGTCGAGGGCGCGGCCGGCGTCGCCGCCAAGCTCGGCATGCCCAAGGTCATCATCGGCGCGACCATCGTCTCACTGGGCACCACCGCGCCCGAGGCCGCCGTCTCCGTCCTCGCCGCCTTCGCAGGCAACGCAGGGCTCGCACTGGGCAACGGCGTCGGGTCCATCATCGCCGACACCGGCCTCATCTTCGGGCTCGGCTGCGTGCTTGTCGCCCTCCCCGCCGACAAGTTCGTCCTCACACGCCAGGGCTGGGTCCAGTTCGGCAGCGCCGCCTTCCTCGCCGTCCTCTGCTGGGCCCTCTACGCCATGCACGGCAGCACCGCCACCATCGGCTGGTACATCGGCGCACTCCTCCTCGCCATGCTCGCCGCCTACATGGCCATCTCCGTCAAGTGGGCCAAGCAGCACGCCCACGGCTCGCCGCACATCGTCACCGACTCCCAGGACGCGACGAGCGACAGCGTCGATGTCGACATGCACGAGCACGCCGAAGACAAGTCGCTGGGCATGCTCTTCCTCCTCGGCTTTGTCGGGCTGGCCATCGTCATCCTCGCCGGCGACGGGCTGGTCGGCTCGGTCAGCGAACTCGCACACCAGTGGGGCGTGCCCGACGTCGTCATCGCCGGCACCATCGTCGCCTTTGGCACCTCGCTCCCCGAGCTCGTCGTCGGCATCCAGTCCCTCCGCAAAGGGCACGCCGAGCTGCTCGTCGGCAACGTCATCGGTGCCGACATCCTCAACGTCCTCTTCGTCATCGGCGCCGCCGCCATCGCCGCCCCCCTCGCGATCGCCGACCAGACCACATCCTTCGTCTACATCGCCCTGCCCAGCATGATGCTCATGCTCCTCTACTTCCGGCTGTGCATCTTCAAAGCCAGCAAGGACGGCCACTTCAGCAAATGGATGGGCTACCCCCTGCTCGCCGGCTACGTCCTCTTCTCCGTGCTGTCGTTCATCATGGCTTCGTAGGAAGTTCACAGTGAATAGTGCACAGTGAACAGGGGGAATCTGAACCGACTGTTTACTATTCACTGTGAACTGTTCACGCGCGCCAGCGCCGGCTCCAGCGCCTCGCAGATCGTGTGATACAGCACCAGGTGCATCTCCTGCACACGCGCCGTCACGTCGCTGGGCACGATGAACTCAATATCACTGAGCCCTTTGCACTTGCCGCCGCCCTTACCGAGAAACGCGATCGTGTGGACGCCCTGCGACTTGGCCTGCGCGATGGCCGAGACAATGTTCGCCGAGTTCCCGCTGGTTGAGAAGACACACAGCACATCGCCCGGCTTGCCGTGCGCCCAGACCTGCCGCGCAAACATCTGGTCGATGCCGTAGTCGTTCGCGATCGCCGTGACGATGTTGTGGTCGGCCGTGAGGTCGATCGCGGGGTAAGGCGGGCGGTCGTCGCTGTAGCGGTTGGCGATCTCGCTGGTGAGGTGCGCCGCGTCCCCCGCGCTCCCGCCGTTGCCGCAGGCCAGCAGCTTGCGCCCGGCCAGGAGCGCCTCGCCGATCACCCGTGTCGCGTCGGCCAGCGCCGGCGATAACACCTCACACCGCGCCGCCACCGCAGCGGCTTGGGCCAGGTTCGTTCTCAACAGCGCGGCAGGATCGGGTGCGTCAGGCATGCGAGAAGTGTACCCGTTACGCGGTACGAATCCCGTAGGGTGGGTGGAGCGAGTCCGCGAGCGATATCCACCCTACAGCACATTCGATCAAGCCCGCGGCTTTGAGGCGAGCGGTAGCGAGTCGAAACGCTGCGGGGTCTTTGTGCCATCCATTGTGCGGGTATCCCACGGCGTCGTTGCTCGCTCCCGCTCGCCTCGAAGCCGTGGGCTTGGTTGGGAGTTTTTTCGATTGAGGTGGTGCCCGGTGGGTATCGCTCGCGGACTCGCTCCACCCACCCTACCCCGAACCCTTCAGCTTCCGAAAATGCCGGCGCATCACCCACGCCGCGAAGCGTGGGCACG
>JBITAC010000061.1:0-5462 GCA_044439905.1 Phycisphaerales bacterium JB063
CCACTCTGTGCATTCCACGCGCAGTACACATAATCGTTCGCCTCGGTGATTCCGTCTCCCTCAAGAAAGGCATCAAAGACCACCGTTCCCTGGCTGTTGATCGATTGGGGCTTACGGAAGTATGAAACATCGGTGTTCGGCAGGATCTCTGTCGGTCGGTTCTCCAGAATGACCAGTCTCAGATTCTCGCCGTTCTCATCGCTCGCCCAGATACCCTGGCGGTCATTGCCGCCGGTGCCGCAGAGATGGTTGAAAATCGCAACATGCCCGGCGTTGCTCATCAGGTACTCGTACCAGTGCGCCTGACCCGAGCACATGACAGATGTCGTCCCCGGGGCGCGCAGCCCGCCGAACGAAACGCCACGCAACCCGGCATCGTCCTTGTACGTCCACGTGCCCAGCAGCGTCGGCGACGAATCTCCAAACTCAATCCACGCCTCAAGACCAACATCGCCGGCGCGGTTGACGTGATCCAAGCTCCGGATCGAACCGAGTTCGTCCCCCGGCTCATAGCCCGGCGGCGTCTCACCCGTCCGCACCAGTACCTGAGGATCTACACCCGTTGTCCGATACACCGCCTGCCCGCTGTTGAAATGCGCCAAGAACGTCACGCGCCCAAGCTCATCAACAAACGGCTGATCAAAACGGGCAAATCTCCAGCCCGGCGGCATCCCGGGCCCAAGCTCCCCCGTCGTCGCGAGCACCTTGTATTCCACCGGCTGAGCCTCGGCCGCTGCAACCGACCAGAGTCCCGCCAAGAGAGCCAGTGCCAACCGCCGGTGCTGCATCAGACCATCCCTCCAAAGACAGCCTAATCCCCAAGCCACGCATCCCCAAAGATTCCTGAGAAAAGTCCCGCTGTCGTAATCAGAGCTTCTCCATCAACTCCCCAGGTGGGGGCGGCGTCCCGCCGCCCAGATCTACGCCTCGCCTTCTTCACCCTCAGCAAGCCGGGCTTTCTCGGCCTCAACGCGATCCCGCTCGATCCGCCGGAGATCTTCCGCCCGTCGAACCGAAACAAGGACCGATATCGCAACAGCTGTCGAGGCCATCCAGATGGCCACGGCTACCCCCGCCGCGACATGCGCATTCTCGAATCGACCTCCAACTGCTTTGGCCGCTTCAGACCCGAAACCCAGAATCGAAACTGTCAGCAGAAACAACAGCACCATCAGCCGCTTCGGGATCCAGAACGTGGGCATGCCGGGCGATTTGGCGTACGTCTCTAGGCTGCTCTCGGGCATCCTGAGCCAACTCGCGCTCCCGCACTCCGGGCAGGGATTCCCTTGCGATGCATCGGCAGGCAGCAGATACCCGCAATCCGCGCACAGGCGTTCACGACGATGCCGACGCACGAAGCGGATGTAATGCGTGACGAGCAGAAACACGAACGGCAAACTGGCGACCAGGCAGGCCAGATACACCATGTGGTTGGATTGCTGCCAACTTGGCGAACTGACAAACATGGCAACACTGAGCGCCAAGCCCACATAGCCCCAGCGCGTTCCACGCCAGAGCACGCCGGGCATGCTGCCCGTGCCGATAACCATGCCGAATGACATCGCCAGGATCCAGATCCACCCGATGACCTGCATACGTGCCTCGGTCTCCACCTAAACGCCTGATAACCACCCCGGCCTCGGCCCGCTCCCGCCCCGGACCCGCTCAAAAGCCGGGAATACCCCCCGACGCATGCTACCCTTACCTGTACCAACACCCGAGGGGTTATGAAGGTCTGCCTCATCTCACGCGAGTTCGCGCCGTTCTTCGGCGCCGGCATCGGCACCTACGCCGCCTGCTGGGCCCGCGCGCTCACACAGGCCGGCTGCGACGTCCACGTCCTCACCCGAAACCACGAGGGCGTCCTCGAACGCGGCCCATCCCTCTACCCGGGCGTCACCTTCCACGTCGTCGACCCCGCCGACGGCCCGCCCAAGCTCGACCACAACTACCCCTACGCCCGCCACGCACTGGCCGTCCTCAAAACCATCCGCCGACTCCACGAGCGCTTCAACTTCGACGTCATCGAGTACCCCGACTACTGGGCCGAGGGCCACGCCCTCAGCCAGGCCAAGCGCACCACCACAGAGTTCGACGACGTCACCCTCGTCTGCCGACTCCACACCTCGAGCGCCCTCTGCCGCCAGCTCGACGACGACTCCACCTACCCGCACTACGCCGCCTACCTCGACATCATGGAGCACGAGTCCATCGCCCACGCCGACCTCGTGCTCAGCCCCTCGACCGACCTGCTCCGCACCACCGGCGACTACATCGCGCGTCACGACCTGGGCGACATCAAACAGGGCCACGTCCTGCGCTACCCCTTCGATCTCGCTTCCACCGCCGACCTGCGCACGCCGGACGCACCCGCACCAGCCCCCGCCGCCGAGCCGACCGTTCTCTACTTCGGCCGCATGGAGCAGCGCAAGGGCGTCGACCTGCTCGTCAAAGCCGCCCAGCAGTTGCTCGACAAGGGCATCAAGGCGCGCTTCCGCTTTGTCGGCGGCGACACGGGCTCGGGGCCCTTCGGCCGATCGATGCGCAAGCACATGCAGAAGCTCATCCGGCCCGAACACAAAGGCCAGTTCGAGCTCCTGCCCCCCGTCCCGCGCGCCGAGCTCGGCCCCATGATCGAAGCGGCCACCCTCTGCTGCTTCCCCGCCCGCTGGGACAACTTCCCAAACGCCCTCCTCGAAGCCATGGCATCCGGAGCCGCGATCGTCTCGACCAACACCGGCGGACCGGGCGAGATCATCGAGCACGAAACCTCGGGCCTTCTCTGCGAGCCCACACCCGAAGCGCTCGCAACCACACTCGAGCGCGCACTGTCGGATGACCAGCTCCGTGCGCACATCGCGAGCCAATCGCCGCAGCGCATCGAAACGCTCTGCAACCCGGCAACGATCGTCCACCAGTTCCGTGCGCACATCGACGGCGTTCGCGTTCCACGTGAAACACCCGCCGCTACGCCCCTCGTCTCCGTCATCGTCCCGCACTACAACCTCGCCGAGTTCCTCCCCGAGACACTCGCCTCCATCGAGCAGCAGACCTACACGAACATCGAAACCATCGTCATCGACGACGGCTCCACCGACCCCGCCTCCCTTGCCTTCATCGATTCGCTCGACCGCCCAAACCTCCGCGTCGTGCGACAGGCCAACCAGGGCCTCTCCGGCGCGCGCAACACGGGTGTGCGCGAGGCCCGGGGCGAGTTCATCCTCCCCGTCGATGCCGACGACCTCATCAGCCCGACCTTCATCGAGAAAGCCGTCCGCGTCATGCAGCGCGAGCCGGAGCTCGCCTACGTCACAGCACTGGTGGGCTACTTCCGCCAGTCCCCCTCGCGCCGTTTCGGCGGCTGGGTGCCGCTGGGTCTGCACCGCGATCTGCTGCCCATCCACAACTGCGCCGGGTGCTGCATGGCGATGTTCCGCGCCCAGGCCATCCGCGACGCGGGGGGCTACTCGACCGACCTGACCAGCTACGAGGACTGGGACCTCTACTGCGCTCTGGCCGAGCGCGGGCTGCACGGCGCGGTGATCCCCGACTTCATGCTGCACTACCGCATCCGACCGGATTCGCTTCTGCGCACAGAAGTGGAGATGCGCCGCCAGCACCTGCACGCCCGCGTGCTCGAGAAGCACCCGAACCTCCCGCGCGACCACTCGCGCGTCCTGCGCACGATGCTCAGCGAACAGATGGAAGCCGGCAACCTCGAACGCGCCGGCCTGCGATACAAAATCGCCGACCGCATCAACGAGGCCATCAAGGGCTCACCCGTCCACGGCCTCGTCAAAGGCCTCGCCGAACGCACCATCGAACTCAAACAACGCCGACGCAGCGAGGTCTAAAGCCAATCTCTCGGCCACGGGACCGCTTACCCGCCCAGCAGCTTCCGGGCCGTGCCCATCACGCGCGACTTGATCGTGTCGCCCTGCTCCTCGAACGCCTGCACGAGTCTGACCGCGCGGCCAACCGGCAGGCCGGGCTCGCCCGCCACCATCGCACGGCGCACAAGCGACGACATATCCACTTCCGGCACCGGCCCCTCGGGCGGCGCCAGCTCGCAGACCGCCTCGGGCACAGCGACGCCCCGGGCACCGTGCGACATCACCAGCGCCAGCAGCTTCCACGCCTCGCGCACACGCAGCACCTGGTTCGGCTCTAGCGCGGGAAGGATGGACTGAATCTCGGGGCGCTCAAGCCATGACCGCCTGATCACGATTGGTCCAAGCTCACGCGGCCCGACGACCAGGCCCTCCAGGCTCGGCGTGCCGTGCGCGATCACGCGGTCGCCCACACGGGGCCAGCCGATCGCGAAGTCCGCGCCGCTCGAGGTCACCGCGCCGCACAAGCGCTCGCACGAGGCGGAGATCATCGACTGCGCATTGATCATCACGCACTCGGGATCGCTCAGGATCTCGCGCCAGTGTTCGATCGCCCCCGCGTGCTCACGCCGGGCGAGTAGCACGTGCTCTGGATTGCAGAGTTCCTCGATCCGCCCGGCTGCGCGTTCGCCCATCCGCTCGCGCTCGCCGGCGTCCGTCGCCAATGCTCTGCCGAGTACCTCGGCGAGCGAGCGCCCACAGCCCGACTTGAAGATCAGCCCGCTGACGCCGTCCTCGATGAGTTCGCTGGCGCCCCCGATGTCGGAGACGATCACGACGCGTCCGGCGCTCATCGCCTCGATGCACGTGAATGGGAGATCGTCCTCGGGCGAGGGCACGACCACGATCTCAGCCGCGTGCTGGAGCGCGTTCACCTCGGCGGGCTGCTTCGGGCCGTGCTCGACGACCGAGAGCGCCGCCTCGCGCGGCATCTGCGAGATCAGCCGCTCGCCGATTGGGACACCCGTCCGCTCATCGGGCGTATCCGTCCCGACCAGGTGAAGCCTCGCATCGGGCTTGAGTCGAGACCACGCCGACAGGAGCGTGTCGATCCCCTTGCGATACTCAAGCCGACCGACAAAGAGCACGCCCGCCTCTTCCACCTCGACGTGCGGCTCCTCGCGCACGGGCCTCGGGTAGCGGATCACGCTCGCGCTGACACCCCAGTGCTCCTGCACCCAGCCGGCCATGAAGTGCGAGGGCGTGATGACCGCGTCGGACCACCGCGCCTGCTCGCGTTCCATGCGCTGGAGCTCGTGCATCGCGCGCCCGGGCTCGCAGCGCCGGTTCGTGCGCTCGATCCAGGCGCTCGGCGAGTGGACATGCGTGATCATGCGCACGCCGCCGTAAGTGCCCAGGTTCTGCCTGCGGTTGAGCGCGAACCAGCCCGCGGCCCCGGTGTCAGCGAACTCGACCAGATCGATGCCGTAACGCACGATGAGCGACTCAAGCTCGTCGGCGACCTGCATGGCAAAGACGGAGTGGGGCCCGAGCGCCTGCCAGGCGGCCCGCGTTTCGGGGCTGCGGATCGCCGGGTGCGGCGCGGACCAGTCGTCGCCCTGGGCCAGCGGC
>JBITAC010000062.1:0-18063 GCA_044439905.1 Phycisphaerales bacterium JB063
CCCGAGCATCTCGATGAGCTTGTCGATCAACCATTGCATCTGGCGGTCGACCTCGGGGTTGTTGGTGCTGGCGGGCTGGAGCCAGGCCGCGATCGCGGCGACGGTCTCGGGGCTGAACTGTTCGCGGATCTGTTCGAAGAGCTCCGCGTCGTCGTGTCCTTTAGGTTGCTTGGCCATGGGTGGGCTCCGGGTGAGGGGTTGGTGTGGGCAGGTTTACTTCGCATTCCGGGGGCGGCTCTTCTTGCCGGCTTCGAACCCGGCGGCGTAGGCGTCGAGCAGGGCCTTCTTGATGCACCAGACCGCGTGCTCGTGGAAGTCGTAGCTGTCCCAATTGCGGGTCTCGAGGTCGAGCTCCTCGCGGGCGATACGTTCGATGGTCTTGAGCGCGGTCTTGGTGGGCTTGGCGTTGGTCATGTCGGGGTCCGTTCGTGGTTTGAATGCCGGGGGCGGGATTCCGGGGGTTCAGGCTTGTTCGAAGATCTCTTGGACCGTTTGGCCGGTGGCCTTGGCGACCTTCTTGGCCCGGCGGACCAGGTCGCTGTAGGCCCGGCCGTTGGCTCCGAAGGCCTTGTACTGCTGGAGGTCTTCCCGCAGCCGGCCCTGGTACGCGGGGCTGGTCGGGCGGTAGTCGTCGAGGTTCAGGCGTGTGTTTTTCATGGTTTCTTTCCGGGTCGGAACAACCACATTAAGCCTCACCCCCGGAAGTTAATCAAGGCGTTAATACCAGTAATTGCAGCTATTTAGGAGATTCTTTTGCCTCCGGAATTACCCCCGTCGCCGGAATCAAGACATCCCGAAATGACGCCCCAGCCAGGCCCGGAATCCGCCCCCCAGGCCCCGGTCAACCCGGCCTCGATGTCGGTCGCGGAACTGGCCCGGGCGCTGGGCGTGCCCGAGGCCACGATCCGCCGCCACCTGGCGGAGGGGGCACCCCGGCAGGCCCATGCCGGGGGCGATCGGCTCAACCTCGTGCACTACGCCGCCTGGCTGAATATGGACCCAACCGACAACGATGCCTGAACCCCGCCGCCAACTCGACCCGCAGAACCTCAGCCCGACGCAGCTGGTGCGCCTGCTCAACAGCACGCCACTGGGCGCGGTGACCAATGCGCCGCGCCTGCATCGCCAGCTCAACGAGGCGGGCCTGCGTGTGACCTCGCCGGACGGCAAACGCATCAACCTCATCAAGTACGTCGCGTGGATGGCCCGTCGGCGCGATGAAGATGCGGATCGCACTGATCCCGCCGAGACCGGCAGCGCCTACGAAGCACGCCTACGCCGTGACCTCGAACGCAAACTCGCCGCCAGCCGCATCGGCCGCGACATCGGCCCGCCCCCGGAGGTGGTCAACATCGCTCGCCGCCGCCGTGGCGAGCAGAGCTTCGAGGCCTTCTGCATGACCTACTTCCCCGCGGCGTTCAGCCTGCCGTGGAGCGAGGACCACCTGCGCATCATCGAGAAGATCGAGCGTTCGGTGCTCGAGGGCGGGTTGTTCGCGTTCGCTATGCCGCGTGGTTCGGGTAAGACGACGCTCTGCCGGGCGGCGGGGTTGTGGGCGTTGCTCTGCGGCTACCGCGACTACATCTGCCTGATCGGCTCGGCCGAGGACCAGGCGAAGATGATGCTCGACGCGATCCGACGCGAGATGCTCGGCAACGAACGCCTGCTCGAAGACTTCCCCGAGGCGATCTACCCGATCCGCAAACTCGAAAACAACGCGCAAGCAGGCGGGCCAGCTCTGTAACGGCAAGCCGACGTACATCACCTGGGCGGCGGACCGCCTGGTCATGCCGACGATGGAGGGATCGCCGTCGTCCGGTGCGATCATCACCGTGGCCGGCCTGGACTCGAACATCCGTGGCCAGCACCACACCAAGCTCGACGGCACCGTTGTCCGCCCGTCGCTGGTCATCCTCGATGACCCGCAGACGCGCCAGTCCGCCGCTTCGCCCACGCAGACCAAGCACCGCCTCTCGATCCTCAACGGCGACGTGCTGGGCATGGCCGGGCCGAACGTGAAGATCGCGGCTTCATGACCTGCACGAAGATCTACCACGACGACCTGGCCGACCAGATCCTCGACCGCGAGAAGAACCCCGAGTGGCAAGGCGAATGCACGAAGATGGTCTACACCTTCCCCGCCAGCACCGAAGCGGAGAAGCTCTGGGACCGGTACGCCCAGCTCCGGGCCGAGGGCCTGCGCGAGGGCGACGGCGGCAAGCGGGCCACCGCGTTCTATGAAGAACACCGCGCAAAGATGGACCGCGGCGCACAGACCGCCTGGCCAGAGCGTTACAACGCGGACGAGCTCTCGGCCCTGCAGCACGCGATGAACCTCAAACTGCGGGACGAAGAAGCGTTCTTCGCGGAGTATCAGAACGAACCGCTCACGGATCAGGCGGACGAAGGCGTGCTGACCCCCGAGCAGGTCGCCTCGCGTGTGAACGGCCGGGCCCGAAAGCAGGTGCCCCAGGCCGCGACCTGCCTGACGATGTTCATCGACGTCCACGATAAGATGCTCTTCTACGTCGTGTGTGCCTGGGAGCCCGACTTAACCGGCTACGTCATCGACTACGGCACCTACCCCGATCAGAAACGCCGGTTCTTTACGCTACGTGGCGCGACGCGGACCATGCTCGATCAGCGTGTCGGTGCGTTAGTCCCCGGCGTCGAGGGTGCGGTGCAGGCCGGGATCGAGGCGCTGACCGCGGATTACCTCTCGCGCTCGTGGATACGTACCAACGCCGGGGCGATGCACATCGAGCGTTGCCTGATCGACTCGGGCTACCTGCCCGGCGTCGTCGCCAACGTCTGCCACAAGACGCCGGGCACCGTGGCGATGCCGTCCAAGGGCGTGGGTATCCGGGCCGGCAACAAACCGATGTCCACCTACCGACGCAAGCCCGGCGAGCGCCACGGCCACAACTGGTACGTCCCCAACGTCAGCCGGACCAGCGAATTCCCGCACGTGCAGTACGACACGAACTACTGGAAATCCTTCATCCACGCCCGCTTTGCCGAGGCACCGGGCGACCGTGGCAGCTTGACCCTCTTCGGCACCCCCGGCAAAGCCGAGAGCGAGCACCGCCTCTTTGCCGACCACATCGCCGCCAGCGAAACCTGGGTGCGGACCGAGGGGCAGGGCAGGATGGTTCAGGAGTGGTCACTACGCCCATCCCGCCCGGACAACCACTGGCTCGACTGCCTGGTCGGCTGCGCCGTCGCCGCGTCGATGTGCGGCGTGCGCTTCGGCATCGAAGAGGTCGATCGCCCGACCCGCCCACGCATCCGTCTCTCGTCAATCCAGCAGCGGAGGTCCAGCCATGCCGGATGATCAACCCCGCCCGAGATCGACGCCTTCATCTGCGGCACCTGCTGCAGAGCAACGCGGCATCATCTGCCGGCAGTGCGGCTGCGGACACTTCTACGTGCTCTACACCCGCGCGAAGCCCGGCGGTCGCATCATGCGCCGGCGGGAGTGCCGACACTGTGGGAAGCGGGTGACGACTTGGGAAATGTAGTCAGGCAAGCCAACCAGAGTTCTATATGCGTAACGATCTACATTGGGGGTGCAAATCGCCCTTGATCAACCAGTGATCCCCGCTATGCTTGGCCGATGAACTGAATACCGACGGTCTGCGGGTGGTCCCCGCAGGCTGACCGGCCGGATCGGAAACGAATCAGGCCGCGCGAGTCACCACACTTGCGCGGCCTGTTTTATTGCGCCGCGCCCAGACGAGCGATCTGTCATGGGCGATGAACTGACCGACAACATCCGCGATAACGCTGCTGGCCCGGCCAAGGCGAGCGTCGATGGCCAGTCTGTCGAGCAGCACAGCCTCACCGAGCAGATCGCGGCGGATCGCTATCTCGCATCCAAGCAGGCCACGCGCAAGGCGGGCCTAGGGATGAAGACCACCAAGCTCGTACCGCCGGGGGCCGCATGATGCTCCCCCGGAAGCTGCTGCGCGGCTTAACAACCCGCACCCCAGAAGCCCAAGCCGCCAAGGCTGCGAAGCGCCCGCTGTTGCGCGGCGTGATTAAGGGCAGGTACGACGCCGCGCAGACCACCGATGAAAACCGACGCCACTGGGCCGGTGCCGATCACCTCGGCCCGGACGCGGCCACCAACCCACGGGTGCGTGCCACCCTACGGAGTCGGGCCCGCTACGAGGTCGCCAACAACTCGTACGCCCGGGGCATCGTCCTGACCCTGGCTAACGACACGGTCGGCACCGGCCCGCGGCTGCAGATGCTCACCGACGACCCGCAGGCCAACACCGTCATCGAGCAGGCGTTCATGCGCTGGTGCCGGGCGGTGAACCTGTCCGAGAAACTGCGGACCATGCGGATGGCCCGCGCCGAGTCGGGCGAGGCCTTCGCGGTGTTCACGAACAACCCGAATGTGGCCAGCGAAGTCACGCTGGACCTCAAGCTCATCGAGCCAGACCAGGTGACGACGCCGGTTTTCAGCGGCCGGGAGCCCAAGAACCCGCTGGGTCGGCAGGCCAACGACGGCATCGTCTACGACTCCCACGGCAACCCGGTCGAGTACTGCATCCTGCGCAGCCACCCCGGCGAGACCGCCCGCGGCGGCTATCCGATGCAGTACGACCGGGTGCCGGCCGAATCAGTAATCCACTTGTTCCGCCCCGACCGCCCGGGCCAGACCCGCGGCGTGCCCGAACTGACCCCGGCGCTGCCGCTGTTCGCCCAGCTGCGGCGTTACCGTCTGGCGGTGCTGGCCGCGGCCGAGACCGCCGCAGACTTTGCGCTGGCGCTGTACACCGACTCGCCGGCCAACGGCGAGCCCGACGCGGTCGAGCCGCTGGACGTGTTCGAACTCGAGGCCCGGATGGCGACCACGCTGCCCCAAGGCTGGAAGCTGGGGCAGGTCAAGGCCGAGCACCCATCGACGAATCACGTTGAGTTTGTGATGTCGATCCTCGCCGAGATCGCGCGGTGCCTGAACATGCCATTCAACGTCGCCGCGGGCAACAGCTCGGGCTACAACTACGCCTCGGGCCGGCTGGACCACCAGACCTACTACAAGGCCATCCGGGGCGATCAGGCGCAGATCGCGCACACCGTGCTGGACCGCATCCTGGCGGCGTGGCTGAACGAGGCCGTCCTCGTCGAGGGCCTGCTTCCGCAGTGGATGCGGCAACGCAACGCCATCAAAGACATCGCCTACGCCGCGCAATGGTTCTGGGACGGGACCGAGCATGTGGACCCCAATAAGGAGGCCAATGCTCAGGCGACCCGGCTGAAGAACCACACGACCACGCTTGCCAACGAGTACGCCAAGCAGGGCCGGGACTGGGAGACCGAGCTTCGCCAGCGGTCCAAAGAGATCGCGCTGATGAGCGAGCTCGGCCTATCCCTTGAGGATGCCCCGCCCCCGGAATCACCCCCGGAATCCGCCCCGGAATCCTCACGCTCCACCGAACCGGCCGCTTCCACTAAGGACGACGAAGACGATGCTTAGACCCGCCAACGACAATCTTCCTGCGCCCACCCCGCGGCAGTTGGAGCTGACCGCTCCCGAGTCGCTGGTCACGCTGACCGACCCCGATCAGTCCGTCATCGCCAGCGACGGTTCCAGTACGGCCGGGGCCAATTCCGGGGGGTCGCCCACGTTCTCGATGGTGGCCTACACCGGCGACGCCATGCGGGTTGTAGGCTGGCGGCACCCGGTGGTCGTGGACCTCAAGGGGTTGCAGATCCCCTCGCAGCGCCGGCCGATCCGATTTGCGCACTCGGCCTTCCAGGGCATCGGGCACACCGAACGCATCAGCGTGACCAGCCAGGGCCAGCACCAGCAGCTGGTCGCCGAGGGCGTGATCTCGCGCGACACCCCCGCGGCCCGCGAGGTCGTGGCCAGCGGCAAGAAGGGATTCCCCTGGCAGGCGTCGATCGGCGCATCCGTGGACCAGACCGAACTGATCCCGCCCGGCGGCAGAGCCACCGTCAACGGGCGCACCTTCGAGGGGCCGGTCTACATCGCCCAACGCTCCACCCTCGGCGAGATCAGTTTCGTGGATCTCGGTGCCGACCAGCAGACCTCCGCGCAGATCGCGGCCAACGCCATCACAGAAGACAGCACTATGAACAACACCAACACCGATCCGAACAACGACACCCAGCAGATCGCCGCGTCCAGCAAGGATACGCCAACTCCGCAGCCAACTTCCCAAGCGGACCCCGCGCACGCGGACATCTCGGCGATGCGTAAGGAAGTCGCGGATGAACTCCGCCGCCAGTCCCGCATCCGCGAGGTCTGCGGTGACCGCTTCCCCTCGATCGCCGCCCAGGCCATCGAAGAGGGCTGGACGCCCGACAAGACCGAACTGGAAACCCTCCGCGCCGGCCGGCCCACCGTCGGCTCGGCCCCCAACATCATGGCCCCCGACCGCTCGGTGACCACCGAGGTGCTCGAAGCCGCGTGCGTTTTGTCTGCCGGTCTGACCGAGGCCGAGAAGAACTACGACGAGCAGGCCCTCGACACCGCCTCGCGCCGCTTCCGCGGCGGGATCGGTCTCCAAGAACTGCTGCTCGAAGCGGCCTGGGCCAACGGCTACACCGGGCAGAACTTCCGCAACAGCCGGGAGGTGCTGCGCTACGCATTCAGCAACTCGGTCGAGGCGAGTTTCTCGACCATCGACATCGGCGGGATCCTGTCCAATGTGGGGAACAAGTTCCTGCTCGAGGGTTTTTATAGCGTCGAGCGGACCTGGCGGAACATTACTGCGACCCGCAACGTCTCGGACTTCAAGACCGTCACCAGCTACCGCCTGGTCGGCAAGGACCAGTACGAGCAGGTCGCCCCGGGCGGCGAGCTCAAGCACGGCACCCTCGGCAACGAGCAGTACGCCAACAAGGCCGACACCTACGGCCTGACCCTGTCCATCGACCGCCGCGACATCATCAACGACGACCTGGGCGCGATCACCACCGTGCCCCGGAAGCTGGGGCGTGGCAGCGGGCTCAAGATCAACGATGTGTTCTGGTCGACGTTCCTGGGCAACAGCGACTTCTTCAAGGCGGACAACAACAACTACCTCACCGGAGCAAGCACGGCCCTGTCCATCGACGGGCTAACGGCCGGCGAGACCGCCTTCATGGACCAGGTGGATTCAGATGGCAAGCCCATCGGCATCATGCCGGCGATCCTGCTCGTGCCCACCGCGCTGAGCGCTGTCGGCACCACGCTGTGGAAGTCGCTGGAGATCCGCGACACCAGCTCGAACACCAAGTACCCCGTCGCCAACCCGCATCAGGGCAAGTTCCGTGTCGAGACCAGCCGTTACCTCGCCAACAGCCAGTACACCGGCAACAGCGCGAAGGCCTGGTACTTGCTGGCCGATGCGACCGACCTGCCGGTTATCGAGACCGCGTTCCTCAACGGTCAGGAGTCGCCGACCATCGAGACCGCCGAGGCGGACTTCAACGTGCTGGGCATCCAGATGCGCGGCTACCACGACTTCGGCGTCGCCCTGCAGGACCCGCGTGGCGGGATCAAAGCCAAGGGCGAAGCGTAAGCGAACCACTGATACCTCCCCCCCAGCCTGCCGGGGGCCAATGATCCCCGGCAGGTTTTAACCCCGTACTCCAACAACGACATGAGTAACCCACCATGCCTACGGCCACCTTCATCCAAGACGGCGACTCCCTCGACTACACCCCCTCCGGCGCAGACGTTGCCGCGGGGGACGTGGTGGTCCTCACCGACCTCATCGGCATCGCCAAGCGACCGATCCCCGACGGCACCCCCGGGAGCCTTGCGGTCACCGGGGTGTTCGAACTGCCCAAGGCGACCGGGGCCAGCACGGCGCTACCCGCCGGGACGCGGGTGGTGTGGAACGACGTCTCCGGCGTCATCGAGCCGCTCGGCTCGTCGCTGGTCACACACGCCTATGTGACCAAGGACGCCGGCGACGACGACGCCACGGTCCGTGTCCGTCTCAGCCCGTAAGGAGCACAAGTGCCCGATCTGCTTGAACAAAGCGCCGCCTGGCTCGATGGCCAGCGCCACCAGCACCTCTCCCGCCCGGTGATCTACCGGCGCGGGAGTCAGGAGGTGGAGCTTCAGGCGACCGTCGGGCAGACCGTGTTCCGGCTGAGCGACCAGTACGGCGCAACCATCCGCCACGTCAGCCGGGACTACCTAATCCGTGCCCAGGACCTGGTGTTCGACAGCACGACCGTCCGCCCCGAGCGTGGCGACCTCATCGTCGAGGGCGAGCGCATCTACGAAGTGATGAGCCCGTCGGCCAACGAGCCCGAGTGGCGCTGGTCGGGTGGCTTTGGAAAGACCCTCCGCATCCATACTCAGGAGACCGCGTCTTGAGTGACGAATCGGTAGAGAACCAGATCAAGCCCCAACTCGATGCGATCTCGTCCCGCCTGGACCAGATCGATCGCATGCTGCGTGGCAACGGCCAGCAGGGCCTGACGGTCCGCGTGGCCGTGCTCGAGTCCGCGATGAACTCGGCCAACAAGCTGATGTGGCTGGTGCTGGCGACCTGTGTGTCCAGCATCGGCGCGGCATTGGTCGCCTTCTTGTCGAACCTCGGAGACTGATAAATGCCCACCCGCCCCGACGAGCTCGCCCAGTTGGTCACCGACCACCTCGCCGCCCAGACCTTCAGTGAGGTGGTCACGGTATCGCGTGCCTACCGGCCGCGGGTGGATCGGGCGGCGATGGAGGGCACGGTGATCACGGTCGTACCCCGCAGCGCCGAGGACACGTTGTCGTCTCGCGCGATCGTCGCCCGCGACATCGAGATCGACGTGGCGGTTCAGGCCCGGCTGACCGGACAACCTCACAGTGAACGCGACGCGGATATCGATCAGTTGATGTTTCTCGTGTCTGAAGTCGGTAACGCGCTGCGGGGTGTGCAGCAAGGCCCCACGCAGTGGAAAGCGCAGCGCAACGACCCGATCTACGCCCCCGAGCACCTGGACCAGCACGAGGTGTTCACCTCGCTGATCACCGTGACCTACCGAACAGCATTGATGATCGGAGGGTCCTGACATGCGCATCGGCATGAACTTCAAGTCGCTCTTCTTCGACCGCCCCAAGGTGACCAGTGCTGTGGACAAGACCACCCGGCGCGTGCTCAGCCGGTTCGGCGCGTTCGTGCGACGCGGGGCGAAGTCCTCCATCCGCAAACGCAAGTCGGTCAGTGCGCCCGGCAGCCCGCCGTCCTCGCACACCGGCCTGCTCAAGCGGCTGATCTTCTTCGTCTTCGACCCGCGGCGGCGGTCTGTGGTCATCGGCCCGGTCGGCTTCCGCAAGAGCGAAGCGCCGGAACTCCTTGAGTACGGCGGCAGCACGACGGTCGAGCGCCGGGGCAAGCGTGAACAAGCCAACTACCGGGCCAGACCTTTTATGGGTCCGGCCTTTGACCAAGAACAACCCAAGCTCCCGCAGATGTGGCGGGACGCGATCCGGAGATAAGTGATGACCGAGTTCCTCCTGGGCATGAACGCCAAGCTGTATCAGGGCACCGCCGGCGCGGCGCTGGACACCCTGACGGAGATGTCCAATGTCCGCGACGCCACCCTCAACCTTGAGGCCGGCGAGGCGGACGTGACCACCCGCGGCAACTCGGGCTGGCGTGCGACCGCCACCACCCTGCGCGAGTGTACCTGCGAGTTCGACATGCTCTGGAAGCCCGGCGATGCCGGCTTCGAAGCGATCAAGGACGCCTACCTCACCTCCTCGCCCCTGCGGCTGGCCGCACTCACCGGGGCCAAGAGCCCCGACGGCATCGCGTCTGTGGCCGGGTCCGAGGGGGTCCTCGCCGACTTCTCGATCACCAACTTCAGCCGCAGCGAGCCATTGGAAGAAGGCATCACCGTCAGCGTCACCGCCAAGCTGTCGGTCTTCGACCAGTGGATCGAAGACGGCCTCGAGGCCGCCTGACCCCCGGAATTGCCCCCCCGGCTTGGCCCCGGACTTGGCCCTGATCCCTGCCCCCTGGACAACCCATGCATCTATTTAAAGACAGCGAATCCACCGAGTGGCAATTGAGCCTGACCCTCGGCAGCGCCAAGCGCGTCCGCGACCTGCTGGGCGTTGACCTGCTCAACCCCGACCACCCGTGGAAAGACGGCGCGGCCGACCGGCCTTTGATCACCTGCCTGGATACGGACCTGCTGCTGCTGTGCGACGTGATCTACGC
This sequence comes from Phycisphaerales bacterium JB063, assembly GCA_044439905.1. Lineage (GTDB taxonomy): Bacteria > Planctomycetota > Phycisphaerae > Phycisphaerales > Phycisphaeraceae > JAHQVV01. The sequence goes on from JBITAC010000062.1 coordinate 10,191, forward strand.
GCTGTGCAAGCCCCAGGCGGATGAACGCGGCGTCAGCGACGAGCAGTTCGGTGGCCGGCTGGGGGGTGATGCGATCCTTGCCGCGCACCACGCGCTGTTCGCGGAGATGGCGGATTTTTTCCGCGGGGCGGGGCGACGCGACCTGGTGACGCTGATCACCAAGCAGCTGGCGATCGTCGAGGCCGGGATCACCGCCGCGGAGAACAAGATCAATCAGCTGGACACCGAGCAACTGGTCGAGCAGGCCATGAACCCGGGGGCGATTCCGGGGGGCGGTGGCGAACTGTCTACCAACTCGCCGGGATCCTCGGGCTCGGGCCCGCCGACCTCGACCGGCTGACCTTGCGGGAGTTGTTGTGGATGGTCGAGGGCCATCGCCGCGAAGCGTGGTCCCACACCGCGTCGCTGATGGCGCTGACCGCGAACCTGCACCGCCCCAAAGGCAAGCGGGCCTTCAAGGTGAAGGACTTCGACCCGACCCAGCAGAAGCCCAAGGCCAAACAGACCACCGATCTGAGCATGCTCAAGGCGTACCTGACCCAAACCAAAAGGAACACACCATGACCCGTACACACATCATCTTCATCGTCGCCATCGCCGCTGTGACTCTGGCCCTGGCGGCTTGCGCTGGGTTCGATCTGGGCGACGTCGTACAGGCGCGTACGCCCCAACGCGTCCAGCAGACCGAGGGCCTGCCCGCTCGCCTGTCGCTGAACGAGTCGCAGTCCGAGTATGAGGCCTGGCTTCAGGAAACTCAACGCACCGGCACTCAGTGGAAGACCAACCTCGACAAGGCCAACCAGGTCCGCGTCGTGCTCAATCAGCTGTCACTGGCGGCGATGGACGAGTTCGGCTCCGCGATCGCGGGCGTGCCGGTCCTCGGCCCGGCGTTGCCGCTGCTTGCCGGGGCGCTGGGGTTGATGGTCCGCCGTCCGGGCGATGTGAACCAGAAGCAATTGGCCAAGGAGAAGCAGGCCTCGTTCAACAAGGCACTGCAACTGGGCCTGACCCCGGCTTCCTCGGACTCCCCGGACTCCGCCCCTAATCCTTCCGAACCCCCGGTCTAACCTCCGGCCTTGCCCCAGAAATAAACCGCCCCGCGAGCAGTGATGCTCAGCGGGGCAGCTTCCGGGGGCAAGGGTTGATGGCGATCGGTCAGGAATTCTATGCGAATCAAGCCGCAAGGCAACCACAAGTAACTGCCGTCAAGCAAAAAGCCGCACTCACCTCGGAGCGGATGAGCACGGCTTGATTGACTGCCCCCGGAATCCCTACCAAACGCACCGGGACTTTAGCAACTCCTTGAGCACCGTGATTGATGCCCGCCACCTCCTCTTCCATCCGAGCCGGCCGCGCCTTCGTCGAGCTGTTCGCCGACGACAGCCGCTTGGTGCGTGGCCTGCGCCGGGCCGAGAAGCGGCTGGTCAACTTCGGCAAGTCCGTCACCGGCCTGGGCACGCGCATCGCCGGGATCACCACCGCCGCCTTCGCGCCCATCGGCATCGCGGCGATCAAAGCGGCGTCGGACGCTGAGGAGACCCTCAGCCGGTTCGAGCAGGTGTTCGGTGAGCAGAGCGACGCGGCCTCGGCCTTTGCTGATCAGTTGGCCAAGGACGTGGGCCGGTCCAAGTTCGCCATCCGCGACGCGCTGTCGACCTTCCAGTCCTTCTTCGTTGGCCTGGGCTTTGCCCCCGGAAGGGCGCGGGAGCTCAGTGAAACACTACAGAGCTTGGCGATCGACTTCGCGTCCTTCAACAACCTCAGCGACGACGAGGCGGTGCAGCGGTTCATCAGTGCGCTGTCGGGCTCGGGCGAGGTGCTGGACAAGTTCGGGGTGAACATCAAGCAGGCAGCACTGGAGCAGGAGCTGCTGCGTCAGGGCGTGAACAAGGCCTGGTCGGAAGTGACCGAGCAGGAGAAGGCCGTCGCCCGGCTGTCGATCATCATGCGTTCGATGAACGACCAGGGCGCGGTGGGTGATGCGGTCCGCACCTCCGGCTCCTTCGCCAACCAGATGAAACGCCTCCGCGGCCAGCTCCACGACACTGCCGTGGTCCTGGGCCAGGCGCTATTGCCGATCGTCACGCCACTGGTCGCCAAGCTGGCCAAGCTCACAACGTTGGCTGCGGGCTGGATCGGCCGCAACCGCCAACTCATCGCCACGGTGTTCAAGATCGTCTCAGGTGTGACACTGCTGGGCGGTGTGCTGATCGGCCTGGGCTTCCTGATCACCGGTGTGGGCGTTGCCTTCGGGGCGCTGGCGACCATCGTGATCACGGCCGGGTCGTTGCTCGGGCTGGTGGGTACGGCGCTGTTGGCGCTGATTTCCCCGGTCGGGCTGGTCATCGCTGCCGTCGTGGCGTTGGGCACCACCATCCTCTGGGCCAGCGGTGCCGGCGGCAAAGCCCTCGCGTGGCTTGGCGAAAAATTCCGGGGCCTGCGCGACCGCGCCACGGCATCCTTCCGAGGGATAGCGGACGCTTTGATGTCCGGGGACATCACCCTGGCCGCGCGGATCCTGTGGTTGTCCTTGCGGGCCGAGTGGATCCGGGGCACGAACTTCCTCAACCGCGTCTGGGCCGGGGTGAAGGCGTACTTCCTCTCGGCCTGGACCGACGCGGTCTACGGCACCCTCGCCGCGGCGCAGATCGTCTGGAACGCGTTGTCGGTCGCGTGGATCGAGACCGTCGCCTTCCTCGGTGATGCCTGGGACGGGTTCGTCGCCATCTTCAAGCAGACCTGGGAGGACCTGAAGGCCTCGGCCCTCAAGGCCTGGGCCCACATCAAAGGGGCCTTCGATGAGGACCTGGACGTCGAGGCCGAGATCAAGGCGATCGATAACCGCAGGCAAGAGGCGCTCACCGGCATCGAGGACGACACCGCCCGCAAGCTGGCCGAGCGCGAGGCGCAGCGGCAACGTGATCGCGAACGACAGCAGCGTGAACACGAAGACGCACTCACCGCGATCAGCCAGGCGGCGCAGGAGGAAGAACGGCAGCGCGAACGCCAGGCCGCCGAGGACAGCGAGCAGGCCGAGGAGGAACTGCGCCGCACGCGGGAGGAACTGGACAACGCGATCGAAGAAGCACGTCGCAAGCGGGAGCAGCAGGACCAAGAAGATCTGGATGGAACCGCCCCGGAAGGTTCCCCGCCCCCGGAGCTCGACCTCGCCGCGCTGCAGTACCAACTGAACGGTCTGGACAACCAGCTGCAACGCGCCGTCACCGTGCGCGGCACCTTCAACGCCACCCCTGGAAGTTTGCAGGGGCTCGCCGTGTCCGGGCAGGACGCGGTGAAGCGCACGGCGAAGGCGACCGAAGAGACCGCCCGCAACACCCGCTGGATCGAGCGGCAACTTGAACAGGGGGCGGCGTTCGGATGATCACCGTCACCGAGAAACACGGCCGACGCCTCAGCGACAACACCGCGGAGCTGCTGTACCTGGTCCGCGGCACGACGGATGACATTGCCGCGCGCACAGCGTTGCTGTCCCAGTCCCCGGCCACGCACAACCTCCTGCCGCGCGACGACGCGGAGGTCGAGGAACTCGAGGGATTAGATGCCTTCCTCGGCACCGTTCGGCACGGCTTCTCCGGCGGCGGTGAGACGACCGGCGGCTCAACCTTCACCTTCGACACCACCGGCGGCACCCAGCACATCACCCAGTCTCTTTCGACGGTCGGCACCTACGCCGCGGCCGGTGTCCCTGGGGCACCAGACTTTCAAGGGGCGATCGGGGTGAGTTCCGACCAGGTCGAGGGCGTGGACATTACGGTGCCGATGTACGGCTTCGCCGAGACGCACTACCTCTCCACGGCGACGGTGACCCAGGCGTACAAGGGCACACTCTTCAATCTGACCGGCAAGGTCAACAGCGATAGCTTCCGCGGCCTGAGCCCGGGTGAGTGCCTGTTCCTCGGCGCGACCGGCGCACTGCGGGCGGACCAGGACGACTGGGAGATCACGTTCCGCTTCGCGGGTTCGCCGAACAAGACCGGCCTCACCGTGGCAGGGTGGCGGCGTGGCGAAGAAGGGCTGGGAGTACCTCTGGGTGCGGTATCAGGAGCAGGAGGACGCCGGCGCAAAGATGCTCGTCAAGAAGCCGGTCGCGGTGTACGTCGAGCAGGTCTATGAGTACGCGGCGCTGGGAGGGCTGGGGATATGAGTTGTTTGTCGCTCCTAGCAGTTGACGTAAAGGATCGGGTTCTGGCTGTGCTCGGTGAAGTAGTGCCCAACCGAGTGGTTGAGGTATTTGCGACGCACTGCGTCTTCCGCCACCACGCCGACAAACTCGTGACGTCCATCCCGTTCATGCCCTTCGGGGTAGTCCACGCGGAAGGTCGAGCCTGCCGGGAGCCAGCCGGTCACGCGGTAGACCTCACGCACCACGCCCTCGAAGACCGCCAGGGCGTACTCGACACCTTCTCTGCGTGCGCCGACGACCCAGGCCGCGCGGGTGATGTCGTAGAGCTCAACTGGGCTGATCCCGTAGTGGAAGGCCCGGGCGATCCGGATCAGTATCGCCGGTTCCTTGATGTGGACGTCTTTGGATCCGTACAAAGCTTGGATCTGCTCCAATGTCATCCGGCCACGCCGGGCGCGGTGATGGCCATGCACCCGGTTCGCGAGTCGTTCCAGGCCGATCAGGTCGATTGCGGCCATTTCAACCGCGAAGGCCTCGGCTTCCGTGGCGAGGCCGTGGATCAGGATCTCAACCCTGGGTTCAAGCCCGCGACGGTTGAGCTCGCGGATGACCTCGTCGTGCGGGGTATCGCCCGAGCCGTCGATGTGGGCCAGCGCGCGGTTGCCTTTGCCCTTGCCCACGTAGAACACCTGCTCGGTATCGGGGCGGATGTAAACGTAAACGTAGTACCCCAGCTTGCGGGCGACTGCGGGCGTGATTTTTGTGATCTCGGCCATCTGCAAAGTCCTTTCAGTGACACACGAGCCGTCAGGCAAAGCGTACCGCGGCCTGTCAGGGGGTGCGCGTGACTCTCAAGAAAGTCCAGCCCGGCGACCCGCTGAAGATCTCGGCGTCGACGTTCAACTGCTTCATCGACGTCGCACGCGCCCATCGGCAGCGGCAGGCCGATCAGCAGGGCAACCCACGGAATAGTGAGCCGCTGCAGACCGGCTGGGTGTACCTCCGCAACGACACCGGCGCGGACCTGAACCGCTTCGCCGTGGCCGGGATCGACGGGCCGATCATCACCCCCGACGACCATCTCGCGGAGTTTGCCCGACGCGCTACGGCCATCGGCAAACCCACGGAGATGGACAAGCACCGTGGCAAGTTCGCGGTCGCGCTGGAGCCGATCGCCAGCGGGCAGATCGGCAAGGCGTGCGTCAGCGGGGTGGTGCCGGCCAAGGTCAACATCATTGAGGAAAGCGACCAGCGTGCCGACATCGCCGATGGAAGCCCGGCGCTCACCTCCGGCCCCCACGGCGCGTGCGAGATCCTCTGGAAAGAGCCCGGCACCTGCGAGAAGTGGGCCGTCGTGAAACTTGGTGTCGGCGAGCCGCTGTTCATCACGTTCGAGGTAGCCTTGAGCCTGGCCGGCGGGGCACCGGGCACCAACGGTTTTGAAGACTGCTCGTACACCTACAACCTCATCGACCTGGGCACGGGTGTTCAGCTCAATCAGGACGGGCCACTATCCCCCGGGACCGGCCGACCGGAGCTGACGCAGATGACCCCGGCCGGGCAGGGCGTGGCCTACTGGACCGTCTCGGGCGGCCAGCTCACGATCAAACTGCAGTCCGCCTTCGAGCACCCCACGCCCCGCGCGGCGGTGGACGTGATCACCAGCTTGAGTTGCACCAAGGTCGACGGCGGCACGGTCTTTACCTGGTACACGACCCGCATCCTGCTGCCGCCCGGCGCGGCGCTGGGCGTCGGCTCGGCCAGCTCCATCTTCTGCCCGTGCTGCTGCGACCCCGGAAGTGGTAGCGGGTCCGGATCAGGCAGCGGCAGTGGAGGGGGAGATTCCGGGGGCGGGGGTGAGACGTTGGGGCTGGGAGGTGAAGGCTCGGACGGATCGGGCGGTTCCGGTTCGGCCGGGGATGGATCGGGTTCTGCGGACTACTCCGGTGGCGGTACGACACCGCCTGGACCGGGCTAAGGAGATCAATGATGACCAATACCATGACGACGACTGCTCTCACGCGCCACGCATTGCAGCAAGACGATGCCCCCCTCGCGATGCTGTGGTTCACCTGCAAGCGGGACCTGGCGGCGCTGCGTGTCTCGGCCGAGTCCGCGGTGGATGTTCTGCCCGCTGGGAGCACGATGCACCTGGTCTTTGACCAGAAAGAGCTGGCGCTGCCCGAGGTGCAAGAGACGATCGCGACCATCAAGGGGCTGTGGCCAGACGTCCACATCGCGGCGTCGACCGGCAACCGGCAACGCAACCTCAACGGGGCCGGTTGGGTCGCCGAGCAGTTCCTGCACTTCTACAACGCGATGCAGCTCAACCCCGGCGCACGCTACCTCATGAAGGTGGATTCGGACGTGGTGTTGTTCAACAGCGGCTTCCGCGCCGTCCTCAGGCCCGAGCGGTTCATGCTCGTCGGCCAGGCCAGCCGCTGGCGAGGCAGCGTCTCGGCGTGGGGGGCGATGTACTTCCTGCACCGCGACTACATCAACCAGATAGCCAGCCACCCCGACCCGGTCGGCCTGCTCGAGCAGATGAACCGGGCCAACGGCGGTAAGTACGGGGACTATCCCGAGGATCAGGCGACCTCCCAGCTGGCGGTGCATCTCTATAAGAAGAGCCGGGTGTGGTTCCGGCCCGAGGCCGACTGGATGACGGCGATCGTTGGCCGCTGGCACTACACCTATGCCGATGCCTTTGACCGCAGCCATTACTGGTTCTACGACGCGGTGGAGTACGGGATGATCAGCCAGATCCGGGGTAAGTACAAGGTCGATCGTGAGGAGGCGATGGCGATCCGGGACCGGACCATGGCCCGCCACCTCGAGGCCTCCCGCTCGCCCAGGAAGTACGACGCGGTGGACCGGGGCATTGCCACCAGCGCCGGTAAGGAGGCGTGATGAGAAGCCCCTTCATGCCCAACCTGTATCTGGTCAATCACACCCGGCGGTTCATGGCCGTGTGCATCTCCAAGAACGCCTGCTCGACCCTGAAATGGCTGACGCTGCAGGACGACTACCCCGAGGCGATATGTCGCATGGTGCCGCGGCCCGGCCACGGCCTGCACGACTTCTTCGGGTATCGAGCCAACGGCCAGAGCCTGGTGCCGGTCGGACCGAAGGGCTCGGCGAAGTTCTCGGGCTACCTGCGCTTCGCGGTCTGGCGTGACCCCGTCGAGCGGGCACTATCCACCTACCGCAACCTCGTGCTGAACCCGGCGAACCCGCGCCGATACTTCCAGCACAAGGGGCTGATTAACTGCAGCCTGGAACAGTTCGTGGACTTCGTGGAGGAGGAACTACGTAAAGACGACCCGCTTCAGATGGACGAACACATCCGGCCGCAGGCGTGCTACTGCAGATGGGAGACGGGTGCTTCGGAGGCAACGAGGGCAGATATTAATGTAGCTGTGCCACTTGCGGTATGGATAAGTTCTTAGTGAACGTGATTGGATACCAACGCACAGTTCGCGTGAACGCAAGTCCCGAAATGATGATCACAGAGGTCAATTCAGATCTGGTCGCGAGACTTCAGGGCGCGTATGATATGGACGCACAAGAGCGACTCGGAGTTGTAAACCCAAATCTGCGAGATCAACCCCAGTCTTGCGCGGCTCAGCTCCTGAAACGTCTCGGTTAGACAGTCCCGGCAGATTTGTCTCTGCCGCCCAAGCGGTACGCGGAGACTCACGGTGGGCTATAGAGATCGGAAGAGCGTCG
>JBITAC010000063.1:0-46396 GCA_044439905.1 Phycisphaerales bacterium JB063
CGCAAGCGTGACCCGCCCGTTGCTGGTGACCGACACGCGGTCGGGGCCGGCACTCACACTGGGCGCGGTGTTCGAGCCGCCACCACCGCCGGGCGGGGTCACCGGGTTGATCGAGATCTCGACATCATCCGTGCGCGTCACCGTGCCGTCGCTCACCGTCAGACGCAGGACGTAGACGCCGTCGCCGGTCAGCGTCGCCTGGCTGGTCGGGCTGGTCGAGTCCGCAAACGACACCGTGCCCGGCGCGGAGACGACGGACCACTGCGTCGAGAGGTTATCGCCGTCCACATCACTCACCGAGCCCGCGAGCGTCACCCGCCCGTTGCTCGTGTACGACACACGGTCGGGCCCCGCGTTCACCACCGGCGCGGTGTTCGAACCGCCACCGCCGCCACCGGGGGGCGGGGAGTCGGGCGAGACGATGGTGATCGAGACATTGTCGCTCCGGCTGGCCTGGCCGTCGGTCGTGGTCAGGCGGAGGACGTAAGTGCCTTCACCGGTGAGGGTGACCTGGCTGGTGGGGCTGTTGATGTTGTCGAAGTTGACCGAGCCGGGCGCGGAGACGACCGACCAGACCGAGGTGAGGTTGTCGCCGTCGGCATCACCGACCGAGCCGGCGAGGGTGACCCGGCCGTTGCTCGTGACGGAGGTGCGGTCGGGCCCGGCGTTGACGGTGGGCGCGGTGTTGCCCGCGGGCGGGTTAGAGGCCACCGCGTTGAGGGTCACGGCATCGCTGTCGGTCGCGCCGTCGTCGTCCGTCACGGTCAGCACCGCGTAGTGCGTGCCCGGGGCCAAGGTGATCGAGGGGTTGATCCCCGTCCCGACCGTCACGCCGTTGATCCGCCAGACGTACGACACGATCGAGCCGTCGCCGTCGGAGCTGCCGCTGGCGTCGAGGCTAAACGTCACCGAGCCGTCATTGTTGCTGTCGGTCACGGTCTGGTTGGGCCCGGCGTTGGCGGTCGGTGCGCTGTTGAAGGTCGGCGAGGTCGCGAAGAACGCGTCGAGCGCCTCGTAGAACCGCAGGGCCATCAGCTGCTCACCGCTCTGGTCGGGGTGGATCCCGTCGTAGGTGTCGGTGTCGACATCGAACCCGGTGTTCTGATCGACCACATAGATGCGCGACTGCAGGGTCGACAACTCGCTAACGAGCGCCGGCAGCATCGCGTTGAACTCATCGACCAGGCCGCCCTGCGCGCGGTCGAGGGGGATGATCTGCGAGATGAAGATCGTGACGTCGGGATTGTCGGCACGGAGCAGCGAGATCGTCGTGCGCATCTCGTTGATGGTCGAGGCCGCAGACTGGCTCTGGAGAAAGTCGTTGGTGCCCAGGTGGACCAACGCGATGTCGGGGGTGTAGTTGCTCAGGTAGCCGGGCAGCGCGTCGTTGATCTGGTCGACACGGAAGCCGGAGTGGCCCTCGTGGTTGCGGTCGAACTGCTGGCCCAGATGGCTTGGCCAGTTGGGGGTGCTGCCACGGTTGGTGCTTTCGGTGCCGATGTAGTCGAAGTCCACGCCGGCATCGAGCAGGCGCTCCCAGAGGTAGTAGCGGTAGCTGAGGTTGGACCCCGACGACGCGGTGATGGAGTCGCCCAGCGGGAGGATGGAGATGTCGCCGTTGAACAGGACGCGGGGCTCGAGCGCCTCGAAGCCGTCGGCGCGGTGGTGGTTGTCGTGATCTCGCATGGGTGATTCCTTTTCTTCCCCGACCTCTGGCATCGCCCGCCGCGCCGCCGGGGCGCTGAACGGGCCATGATTCTCGATTGCACGCACCGACATGACGCGTCGCTGGGCCGACCCGCGCGTTTTCACACGGCCGGCTGCCGGGGCTGTGTGCACGTTCACAGCCCGCCCCCACCCCATTTCAAGGCCGAAAATTATACACGACGCCGACTGGAAGACCACCCGCCCGATCCAAACTTACGCCCGAAAAACCCCATCGGTGCCGGCCTGAAGCCCTACAAACAGCCCCACGCGGGGTCGCGTGGGGCTTTGGGTAATCTGTGATGTCCTTGCAAGCCGGCTCATCCGGCACAGGTCAGGCGGGGATGTCCTTCGACTCGGCGGGGGCGGCCGCGGCGACGGCGGGGTCGGCGTCGGCTTGTTCCGCGTGTTCGGTGTTGGCCTTGTCGGGCTTGTGCGTCAGGCCGGCACACACCAGCACGGTCTGCAGCATGATGTAGAGGTCGAGCTTCCAGCACATCGTCTCGACGTAGCGGATGTCGTAGCGGATCCACTCCTGGAAGTCCTTGCCCGGCTCGCGTGAGCGTTTGACCTGCCACAGCCCGGTGACGCCGGGCCGAGTCGACAGACGCGCCTCGCGCCACGACGGGCTGAACTGGTTTTCCTTGTACGGGCTGGGGCGCGGGCCGACGACGGACATCTGCCCGATGAGCACGTTGAAGAACTGGGGCAGCTCGTCGATGTTGAACTTGCGCATGAAGTTGCCGACCTTCGTGATGCGCGGGTCGTTCTCGATAAAGAACTGCGGGCCGTCCGCCTGGTTTTGCTTCGCGAGCTTCTGCTTGATCTCCTCGGCGTTGTTGTACATCGTGCGGAACTTGAGGCAGGGGAACTCCTTGCCCCCCACCGACTCGCGCGGGTGGGCGAAGAACCAGGGCCGGCCGTCCTCGATCATGATCGCGAGCATGATGAACGGGTACAACGGCAGCGTACACGCCAACGCGGCCAGCGCAAACACGACGTCGAAGATGCGTTTGGAGATGCGGAACAGCGAGCGTCGGCGTCGGCCGACCTCGGGCCCGGTGTAGTGCTCGGAGGGCTCGATCGCGTGCCACTCGAGCGAGTCGACCTCGGGGCGGTGGTCGGGGTCGTCCCAGAGGACTGCGGGGCCGACGATGCTGTCGATGCCGTCGAGCTCGCGTCCGACGCCGACCCAGACCGGCCCGACAAAGCGGGTGTCGGAGCCGGCGGTGTTGCGGTCGCCCCAGGCGTCGGTCTTGAGTTTGCTGGCGCGTTTGATCGTCGCGTCGGGGCGTTTCCAGACCGTAATCAACTCACGGACAAAGCCCATGACCTGCTCGTTGTTGCTGCGATCGAAGACGCAGCCGTCGACCGAGATCGTCGAGCGCTGGTGGGCGGGGATCGATCGCCGCAGATCGCGCCAGGCGTTGCGCGGCTCGCGTGCGGTCTGCCAGGCGCGGGCGACGTCTTCGTGCGGGGTCAGCGCGACCCGGCCAAGCCGATAGTCGATCTGGCGGTAGGCGCGCTCGAAGCCGGTGAAGCTGTCGTCCCCATCGGTCAGCACCCGCTCGCGGTAGCCCGGGGCGTGCGTGTCGTGGATCCGGACAAACAGGACCTGCGGCTTGAGCCAGCTCAGCGTATCGACGAGCTGCCCCAAACGGAAAAGCGAGAGGCAGTCGCTATCGATGAGCAGGTAGAGCTCGGCGTGGCGCACGATCTCCGAGGGCTCGCCCTGGCGGACAACCTGCACCCCGCGGGCGGCCCAGAAGCGGTCGTGCAGGTGGACCGGGTCCAGGCCCCAGACCGTGTGGTCCCGGAGATCGGTCGAGCTGTCGTCGACGGTTGAAATCATGGGCGGGCTGCGGGGGTGTTGGCTAGGTCGTGAAAGCGCCACGCCGGGCGTTAGCCCGTGTGGCGCGTTGATTGAGTTAGTGGTCGGCGTGGCCGTTGTACTTGCCGTTGCTCTCGGCTTCATCGGAGTAGGACGCGACGGCGGAGCCCAGCGGGCCGTAACGCGCGACCTTGCCCGAGTCGGGCAGCCGTTTGCGTCGGACTTCCTTGGCCGGGCGTCGGTCCTGGGAGACAATGCTGGCGTAGGAGGTGTGTGCGAGGTCGTCGTCCAGCGCGTGGTTGAAGACGATCCCCGCGACGTTGGCGTGGACCGACGCGAGCTGGGTGAGCGAGCGTTGGACCAGCGACTTCTGGTCGCCGCGCGAAACGATGAGCACCGTGCCGTCGGCCTCGGCGGCTGCGATCGACGCCTCGAGCGAGCCGAGCACCGGGCCGGTGTCGATCAGGACGATGTCGAAGTCCTCGCGGGCCTGCTGGACGAGCGAGCGGATGGTGACGGGCGAGAGCTTGCCCGCGTCGGCAGGCCGTGCATTGCCCACCGGGAGGATGAAGAGGTTCGGCACATCCGCGGCGGCGACGCAGCTACGCAGCCGACCCGGCGTACAGGCCTCCAACACACCCAGCGACGTATCGCGCTGCAGGCGGACCGCCGTCTCGATCTCGGACTCGCCCATGATGCCGTCACGCAGCAGCACCATGTCCAGCGCGGTGCCTTCCGACGCGGCGATGGTCATCGCGCGGTCGAGCTGGTCCTCGTCGAGCAGGTCGTTGTTGCGGATGATGACATCGAGGGGCTGGTGGACGACCGTGCCCAGGCGTCGCGAGAGTCCCGCGCCGACCAGGTCGCAGTCGATGACCAGCGTCTTGGTTTGTGAAGTCGCAAAGGACAGGCCCAGCGCGCTGGTGAGTGAGCTCTTGCCCGAGCCGGCTGTGGGGCTGGTGATCGAGAACACACGCCCGTTGCCGCCGATTTGCAGCAGCGTGCGGATGTGGTGGACACAGTGCGCCGCGGCCTCGGCCTCGGCGGGGTCGCTCATGTTGTTGGGCAGCGTCGGCAGGATGCCCAGCACGTTCGCGTCGGGCGAGCCGGCCGTCGCGTCGGTGACGTGCCGCAGCCGACGGTCCATCAGCCCGACCAGCATCACCATGCCAAAGCCCATCACAACACCCGCGAGGCCACCCGCCGCCGCCATCTGGCGACGCTTCATCAGGTTGTACGGCTTCTTCGGCGTCGAGGCCTTGGGCCCCAGCTCGACCTGCGCCCGGTCACTCTGGCGGATCGCGATCTCGGTCGCCTCGTGGTCGTCGATCAGGCGGTTGGTCTGCGCGATCCGCTCACGGATCTCGTCGAGCTCGAGGTTGATGTCGTCGATCGCCTGCTTCTTGCGCGACAGGTCGTCGATGTTTGCGTTGAGCCGGGTGATCGCGTCGATCAGCCCCGCGCGTTCGACCATGCTCGCGTGCACCTCGGGCGGCAGGACCACTTCAACCTCGCCCTGCACGTACGAGTTTTCGAGGTCGAGGATCTTACGCTCGGCGATCCCGATCTCTCGCCGAAGCGACAGGACCGCCGGGTGGTTATCGCCGCGACGCATCACCTCGAGCTCGTGCTCGAGGCGGTCTTCGAGGCCTTGCAGATAATTCTGCAGGTACTCCATCTGCGGGTCGTCGGTGCTCAGCTGCTGGAGCATCTCGGGGGTCGGGTTGCCTTCCGCGTCGATGTACAGCTTGAGCTTGAGGTTAAGCGACTCAAGCTCGCGCTCGCGGATCGCCAAGGCGCTGAGCTTGGCCTCGAGCGTGTTGTTGAGTGTGGGGATCTCTTCCTCCCGCATCACGTTCGCGCGGTCGGTGAGCAGCTCCTCGCGTTTGCGTTTCTGGCTCTGCAGCAGGTTCTGCAAGGTGCGCAGGGTCTCGGAGCTGTAGACGGTGGCCTGGTCGGCGTGGACGCGCTTGTACGCATCGAGCAGCGCATTCAGGCCCGCCTTCGCCGTGACCGGGTCGGGGTCGACGAAGGAGACGTAGATCATCGGGTCGCGACGCGAGGGCGGGGTGATCTGGATCGACCGGGCGAACTGGCCCGACGAGGTGTACTCGCCCAGCTCCGGCGGGCGCAGCGTCTGCGACTCGCGCCACTCGGGGTCCTCCATCGCCACCGCGATCACGACGTCCTCCTGCATCTTCTTCATCTGCGTGGCGACGTAGGTGTTGTACTCCTCGGTCAGCCGCCACTCGATGTCGCCGGCGTAGACGACGTTCGCCTTGATGTTGATGTAGGACGTCGCCTGGTACAGGTGCTTCTCGCTCATGTACCCGGCGTAGGCCCCCGCGACCGCGAGCAGCAGCGCGAGGATAATCGCCCAGTGCCAACGCCCCCGCAGCAGCGCGAACAGCTTCGCCCGCTTGGCGCGGCCCGAGCTATCGTCGCCGTCGTGGTCGTTCAGGGTCAGTAAAGGGTCGTTATGCATTCTTGCCTCTCCCCCGCCGGCCTGGCCGACGGGTGTTCCTCGACGGATCATTGTAGTTACCCGTTGCTAGATTGGTGCCTGGTCCGTTCAATCCGCGAGCGCCGCCCGACCCCGTTGGGCAAGGCGGACATATCGTTCATCGGCCACGCATCTGGCCATGTTAAGATGCGCCGGTGACCGTCTGTCACGACGCAAGGCCTTATTCGACGTTATCGGCCCCCCACGAGCCATTGAGCCACGCCTCTTCCGCCTCCAACGGCCCGCTGGGCCGCCCCCCACAGTTATCTTTGCATCATAAAGTATCCTGGGGCCCGCGCCTAGTACTCGTTCGCCAGGTGGTACTCGTACACCGGCACCGACGCCCACGCCAACGCACGCAACAACGCCGCCACCAGCATGAACCCCAGCAGGATCGTCGCCCACTCCGACACCGCACGCACGGTGTCCGCGGTCACCATCTCCGTCTGGGCATACACCCACAGCGTGCACAGCAGCGCCAACGCGCTGCACAGCAGCGCGATCAGTGGGCTGAGCACCAACAGCCCGACCCGCACCGGCATCCGCAGCGGCGCGCCGAACACGAAGCCGTAACAAATCAGAAACAGCGACATCGCCGTCGCCAAGCCCTTGCACGCGTTCTCGATCGGGAGCACGGCCGAGCCCACCGTCAACAGATACGACCCGGACACCTCGACCAGACTCGTATCGATCCCGATCAGGCCGTAGAGGAAGGTGATGGCCCTGGCCTCGGCGATCTGGATGGGCAGCGCGATAACGTTGGCGAGGGTGACGGGGATGGGCACGAGCAGCATCAGCACCAGCCAGGCCGGGCGGAACTGTCGGATGACCGAAGCGCCGGTGGTGACGACCAGCGCCCCGCCGACCATGAGGACCGCACCTAAGTACCACGCGGACTTGAGACCGAACCAGTAATTGCCCATGTAGAAGAGTTGGGCCCCGGCCGCGAGCATGATCCACCCGGGCCAGAACTCGCCAGGCCGGACGTATCGGAACCGGCTGCGTCGGACCCAGACCAGCCAGGCGGCGATGAGGGGGACCAGCACGATCGGGCGGGAGTGGTCGTAGCGGATCGCGGTCTTGAAGAGGTGGACCCAGGCGGGGTAGGTCGCGATCGCGGCCGCGAAGAGCGCAGCGACAATCCGGGCCGCATCGGCGCGGGTCCAGCCATTCTTCAAAAGTGCACGGGGGATCAGTTTCAAGTCAGCAGCTCGGCCCGGGACCTCACGACGGTCCGTTCCTTACATCGGCCGATCCAAGCCCACCACCTGATCGACGACATGCCGGCCCGACGCGACCACCGCGCCGTTGCAGATCACACTACGCACCAAGACGGCCCCGGGCTCCACGCGGGCACCCTTCAGCACCACCGAGTCGTGCAAGACGACATCCGATGCCACCTTCGCCCCCGGCTCGGTGATCCCAAACGTCGGACGCCAGTCCTCCGCGAACGGGCCCAGCGCGTCCTTACGCCCCGACGCCCGCCGGTGGTACGCACGCAGCGCCGCGATGTAGCCGCTCAGCGTCCGCACCGAACGCGTCGGCGGGTTCGCAAAACGCGCGACCTTCACGCGGTGGTCCTTCGCCAGCTCGGGCAGCGCCTGCTCGTTGAGGTCCACAAACCCCACCGGGTTGATCCCACGCATCGCGCCGCAACGCACCAGCATCAGCCCGCTGGGCACGCCCTCGGGCTCCACCGCGATCGTCACGTCCCCCTCGGGCTTGGCCAGGCCACGCGCGATCGTCGTCAGCGGCTCAAACAGAAGCTGGCCCGCATGGCTCACCAGCACCTGGTCCGAGTCGTCGTACTGCCGCGAGATATCCGAGATCAGCCCGGCCGTCCCACGAAAAGCACTGGGGTCCTGCTCGATCTTGATCTCCAGCGGACCAAAACGCTCGGTCTTCGGCTTCAGGCCACAGTCACCCGACATCATCACCCGCACCAGCAGGTGGTCGATCCCCAGTGTCTCGGCCAGGGCCAGGAGCTGTTCACGCCAGCAGTCCATCACCGTCCGCTGAGCGCCCACCGGCAGCTCCAACGCGCTGCGGCCAGACCAGCGACGCAGCTTGCCCGGACGCACCGCGCCAGCCAGCATCACCACCGCACGAAGATCAGGTAATCCCGACGCGTCCGCCCGCCCCTGACTCGATGGCCTGGGCGACCAGACGTCTTGCTCAACGATCCGTAAAGTCATCGCGTTCCCTCACGCCTTACACACCCCGGTCGCCCGAGCCGTGCAAAGCCATTTCTCCCACTCGGCCTACCTGCCCATCGGCGAGGTCAGCGGCGCACTCCAGTCGCCGCCTACAAGGCCTAGCGCCGCACCCGCCCCCACAGCGTGTGCAGCCCCCTCACCACTATCGGGTTTTCCCCGACAGCCGCCGCCAAAAGGATCCTAAACCGAGTCGAAACGCATACGGCAGGCCATGGACCAGATACCGCTTCGCGAGCCGACGGGGCTCTTGAACCAATCGGTGGCACCATTCTAACCCAAGGCGCTGGATGTAGGAAGGGGCACGCTGCACCTCGCCGGTTAGAAAACTGAGACTGATCCCGATCCCAAGCCACCAGACGCCCGGAAAATCCCCGCGCAGCACGCGGATCAGCCGTTCCTGCTTGGGCGACCCTAACGCAACATAAACGATATCGGGCCGAGCCTGCCCGATCGATTCGCGGATTTGGGCCATCTCCGCCGGGTCTTTCTCAAACCCCATCGGCGGGCACGACACCCCCGCGATCCGGAGCCCCGGGTAACGCGACGCCAGCAGGTCCCCCGCCTCTTTGGCCGTGCCCGGCGTGCCGCCCATCAGGTAAATCGAGAGCCCACGCTCGGCCGCGACCGCCGCCAGCGGCTCCACCATCGACGAGCCCGCCACCCGCTCGGGCAGCGCCGCGCCCTGCACCCGGCTTGCCCAGATGATCGGCGCACCGTCCGCCACCACCAGCTCCGCCTCCCCCAGCATGTCGCGGTACTCGTCGTCCACCCGCGCCCGCCGGGCATGGTCCAGGTTCGCCGTGATCACCCAGCCGCCCCGGCCGGCCTGCGCGGCGTCGGCAATATGCTCGATCGTCTGCGACAACGTCAACGGATCGAACCGCACACCCCCCACATCGATCCGCGCAGGGGCCGCGCCATCGGGCGACGCCGGCAACACGTCATCAGTAACAGGGTCGGCTTCAAGCATCGTCTCACTCATCCGCGGATCGCTCCTCCTCGACCAACGCACCGCGACGGTCCCAACGAAAAACAACAAGGCGCAGCGCCGGGTCCACCACCACGGGCTGGGCCAACGACTCAATCCGATCCGCCACCGCATCGGGCACCGCCCAGCCCTCGCGCCAGTGCGACTGCTCCACCACCACCAGGCCCGCCGGGTGCTCCGCGACCACCCGCTCAATCGACGCGCCCTCCGAGATCACCGGCTGACCCGTCCGCCAATCCAGCGCAAACTCGTCTCGGCCCTCGGTCCGTGAAACACTCAACGAATAATCGCAACGCCCCAACGCATCCATCGCCTTGTTGTCCGCGCTCGCGACGACCACCCCGCCGTCCCACGCGCGGTCCGCTTCAAGCACGGGCAACACGCCGGGCCAGTCCGAATACTGGAACGCGTGGTAGCCGCCCGTCAGCATCGTCTTGGTCTGGTAGAACCCGCTGGTCCGTGCGACCGACAATGAGAGCAGCACAACGACCGCCCCGGCCGTGGCCATGTGGACCCCCAGCTTCGCCCGCGACGCGCCCGCCGCGGGCCTTGGCGAGAGCAGCCCCACCAACGCCCCGCCCCCGATCGCCAGCGTCAGCCAGAAGTACGGCAGCGCCCACAGCAGGTACCGCGGCGCCTTCATACCGCCAAACGAATGGGCCACCAGCCCCACGACAAACAGCGACAACACCCACGCCGCACGCCAGCCATAACGCCGACACGCCAACGCCCCCGCGATCGGCAGCAGGTACAAAGGCCAGTGGTGCATCCGCCGGAGATAGCTCAGGTAGTACGTCGTCTCGTCACGGGTCGCCTCCGCCCACGCCACCGTCCCGGTGTACTTCGCCCACTGCGCCTGGATCGGCCCGACCCACCGCAAGCCGGCAAGCATCGCCAGCGCCCCCAGCAGCACCACGCCGCCGATCACCAGCACACGCCAGCGCACCGGGCGAGCCCGACCCGCGCCAAGCCGCCAAAGCGTACACAGCACCACGCCCCCCAAGAGACAGGCCAGCGCAAACAGGCTCGACGGCTGGACATGCAGCGCCACCGCCGTAGCGACCACCCCCAGCAGCGCCGCCGACACACGCCAGGAGCGCGCAAGCGACACGTCGAGCACCCCATCCGCCGCGACCAGCATCAACGCCACCGCCGCGGCCTGCACCATGTAGAACCGGCTCAGCTCCGTCGCAAAAACGACCAGCGGGCACCAGATCACAAACAACGCACCAAGCCAGGCCGACAACCGACCAAACCGCCAACGCGTCCAGCCAAACAGCGTCCCGATCAGCACGAGCCCGGCCAACATCGAAGGCAGCCGCGACTGCCACACCCCCTCGCCCAACAGCGTGAAGCACAGCGCGACCGTGTACGTAAACCCGCGCGCCCGGGTGTAGGGTTCCCCGGCCTCGCCGATCAACAGGTCGCCATCGCTCAACAGCGACTTGGCCGCCAGCACGTGGTACAGCTCGTCGATGTGCTGCGTCGGGTTCTCAAACTGCGCAAAGACCACACCCGCCAACACCACCACACCCACCAGCTCGACCAGCCGCAGCAAAACCGCCCACCGCCGGCCCGCCGCGCGCGACACACCCGAGGCCGCGTCGGCGGCGACGGCCTGTGCAGGGAGCCCGGGGTTGGCGTGCGTCGTCATCGTTGCATTTCGGGTCGTACAAACAGCCGCAAACACGCGGCCGCTATCGGAATTGATCGGCCAAATCGGGGCCGGGGTTCGCCGCCGCCCGGCCGCGCCTTCACCCCCGGGCCCGGAGGGCCACACCGGGCCGCCCACCAAACACCGCAGTTTAGCACGCCTACGACCACTCGAACGCCTGCCATACGCCCGCACCTGATACGCTGAAGCCCACAATCATGTAACCCCGATGGACCCCAAACCCACCACCCCCGACCCGCGACTCGCCGGACACATGCCGGGCCTCGATGGCCTGCGCGGACTCGCCGCCCTGCTCATCGTCTACTACCACTACGCCTCATGGCAATGGGTACACACCTTCCCCGGCGAACCCACCGACACCATGCGCACCACCACCGCGCTGCTCCAATACGGCTGGCTCGGTGTCGATGTCTTCTTCGTCCTCTCCGGCTTCCTCATCACCGGCATACTCATCAAAACCCGCACACACCCCCACTACTTCAAATACTTTTACGCACGCCGCGCCCTACGCATCTTCCCCCTCTACTACGCCGCACTCGTCGGCGCCCTCATCGTCGCACCGCTCCTCCTCACCACCGGCCCGGGCGAAGAGGCCGCGCTCCAACACCAGGCCTGGCTCTGGCTCTACGGCACCAACTTCGCCATGGCGTTCGGCCCCGACGGACTCTACGGGCAGGGCTGGATGAGCCTGCGACACTTCTGGTCCCTCGCCGTCGAAGAGCACTTCTATCTCGTCTGGCCCCTGATCGTCTACCTCACCCCGCCACGCCGGCTCGGGCACCTCTGCCTTGTGTTCATCGCGGCCGGCATCGCCTCACGCCTCGCCTGCTACGCCTGGTTCGACCCCCAGCGCGTCGGGCTCATCGTCCGCGCCATCACACCCTGCCACATCGACAAACTCGCCGTCGGTGGACTGCTCGCGTTCACACTGCACCACAACCACACAACCCTCGAACGCCTCCGCCCCTGGGCGACCAGCGCCCTCGCCGCGACCCTGATCTTCCTCACCGCATGCGGTATCGCGAGCGTCCGGCACGAGACGTTCCTCATGCAAAACGTCGGCTACCCCCTCATCACCCTCGCCTCCGCCGGCGCAATCGTCCTCGCACTCAGCGCCAAACCCACCTCACTGCTCAGCCGCCTACTCACAAGCCGGCCCGCAGTCATGCTCGGCACCTATAGCTACGGCATGTATGTCTGGCACAACATCCCACGCTACTGGCTGGGACATCAAGGCCTGGGCCCAAAGATCGCGGGGCTGCTCCACCTCAACGCCTCCGCCGGGTTCCTCGTCTCCGGCGTCGTCGCGTGCGCCGGGTCCATCCTCGTCGCAATGGTCAGCTACCACGCCTTCGAGGCATGGTTCCTCAAGCTGAAAAAACACTTCAGCGTTCGCGAACCCACCGACCCGGACAAGGCGTAATCAGCCCCGCCGACGCCGACTCAACACGAGCCCCGCGACCACCAACACCGCCGCCGACCCGGGCTCGGGCGTGATGTACTGGGCATAGTCGAACGTATAGTCCGCGTCCGAAACCGTGAGCAGCACACCATCCGCCGGGTTCAATGCATTGGACGCGGCAAAGATGTCCGCGATGCTCATCATCCCCGCGGTCCCCGGGTCGATGCCGTACATCTCCTGCAGCGCGGTAAGCACGACGTTGGCGTACAACCCCTGGTAGATCGATCCCGGGTGCGCACCGTCGGCCCAAAGATGGTCCGAGGGCTGACGCGTCGCGCCCGTGCCGTCGGGCTTGAGCGCGTTGAGCGGGTCGATATCGATCTGCTGGCCCGCAATAAACAGCTCACCGTTCGGGCCCGCGCCGGCGTTCGAGTCGGCCGGGTCACCCGCAAGCAAGTCCTCAAGCAGGCGGTAGCTGTCCACCACCGCGAGCCCGCGGTTGCCGGCAAACTCGTCCGCCACAAGCTGGTTAAACCGCTGGATCGCGGCCGAGGTCACCTCACGGTTCAGGTCGTAGTCGCTGGTCGAACTGATCGCCCACTGTGTGCGGTCGACACTGTTCGAGATCACGATCCGTGCCGAAGCATTCCCGGTCGCCGGGTCCAGGATCGTATCCACCAGCGTCGACAGACTGCTGAACGCGGCGTCGGCCACGGCATCCGCCTGGGCCTGTGTCATTGCGGTGCCGCTCTCAAACACCGAAGTGAAGTCGTTCACACCAAGCCCGATGACAACGACCCCGGCACCGTTACCGTGGATCGTGTTCAGCGCTGCGCCAAGCTGGTAGTGCGAGTCGCCAAAGGTCTGTGCGGACTGGGTCGTCGACCCGCTCACGCCGAGGTTCTGGAAGCTGCCCGAGGTGTTGAAACTGTCGAGCTGCTCAAGCCAGGACCGGTGATTGCCGCGCTTGGCTCCGTTACCCGTGTAAGGCCCCGTGTAGCTGTCGCCGATCGCGACGAAGTAGCCATCCGTGATACTGTCCGCGCACGCCACCCCAACGGGCAGCGCCGACACCGCACAAACCAGCGAGGCCGTGATCGAACGCCGGGCCAATGTATAAAAACGTGCCATCCATCTCCTCCATCCAGCGGCGCACCAACGATGCGCAAAGAACCGGTCCAGCTTGAAAACTAGATTCCACCCGCTCGAAGGCCAGGCGAATTCAGCTCAATAAGACGGAAAACCTCGTCGGCGACTGTTGCAATCGATATAAACCCCCCAGCCCCACACCGACACACGGATCGACTAGGCCACCGCCTGCGTCTGCGATGCGGACGGTCCGTCTACGCGCTCCACCACTCGGCGGGAGAACCGCGACTGCACCGCGCGGACCTCCCGGTCGATGCGGGCCGCATCCCAGCCCAGCGGGCCCGAGGCGATCGCCGCTACCGCACGCAGCGCGTGCTCCCCCGGGTAAGCCCCACTGGCCAGGTCCGTTCGGCGGAACACGAGGTCGCCCAGCGTCCGCGCCATCTCATCCTCGACCGCATGCACAACCTGCGCCGCGATCGTCACCGAACCCGCGATCCGCTCCACAAGCGCCGGGTCCTGCTCCACCCGCGCGAGCACACGGCCACACGCCGAGCCATACTGGTGCATCAACGACACAACCACCTCCGAGTCGAGCCGGCCCGAGTACTGCCGCTGCATCGCTTCGACCGCCTGATCAAAGTCCGCCAGATCGCCGCCGACCAACGGCCGCGCATCACTACGCGACTTTGGCGCAGGCCTGCCAAGCTTCTCGTACACCGCATCGACCGCGTGGACCGCCTCGTACCGCCCGGTCGTATACCGCACGCCGATCAGCGTCAGCAGGTTGTCCAGCCCGTGGCACTCGGCATGATCAATCAGGTGCGACCGATGGCCATACCGCAGGTCCTTCGCGTCCTCACTGTTCTCACCAAAAGGCACAAGCCCCGCGTTCCACATGTTGATGTCGTCCAGCGTCAGATTCCACGCCGGGTAGATCGCATTCATTTCGTCGAGGTAAGACTGCAACTCGGCCTCGGTCACATCGACTTGGTCCGGGTCGTCGCGGTGTACCCCGTGCCACACCCCGACCAGCGTGTAGTCACGCCAGGGCGCGATAAACATATGCCGCGCCCCACGCGAAAGCTTCGCGTCCGGGTCGTGCGTCTGCCCCTGCAGCGCGACCGCATGCACGCCGTCGGTCAGCTTACGGTTGACCACAAAGGCCGTATCGCGAGAAAAGTCTATTTTGTAAGGCAATTCCAATGCGGGATCGACAGACGCGAGCATCTTCTGCGCGTAAGGCCCGGCCGCATTCAGCACCACCTTCGCGCGGATCTCAAACGAGTCGCCCGTCACCTCATCGACGACGCCGATGCCCGTGACCGTGTTGCCTTCACGAAGCAGGCCCTCCGCCCGCACATAGTTCGCCGCGACCGCGCCCTCCGCAACCGCGCTCTGCAAAAACGCGAGCACCAGCCGGCAGGGGTTGAACATCTGCCCATCCGAAAAACGGGCCGCGCCAGTGAGGCCATCCGTCTGGACACCCGGCAATACCTCGAGCATCTTCCGCTTCGACACCGAATCACACCATGGGATCCTGCGCGTCTTCGCCGCGATCCCCTTGTTACAGTCGACCGTCATCAGATCGAACAGCGTCATGCCGATCCGCAGGACTTCCTTGCCCTTCATCCCGTGGCCATACGTCGGGATGAGAATCGGCAGCGGGCGGACCAGGTGCGGCGCCACCCGCAGGAACGCTCGGCGTTCGTGCGCCGAGTGGCGGATGCGCGCGATATCCAGGTGCTGGATGTAGCGGATTCCGCCGTGCACCATCTTGAGCGAGTTCGCCGACGTCGCCCCGGCAAAGTCGCCGCGCTCAACAATCGCGACGCGGAGCCCGCGTTGCGCCGCATCGTACGCCGCACACACACCGAAGATCCCCCCCCCGATTACGACGAGGTCAAACGCCTGGCCTGTCAGCGCCGACGTGTCCCGGCGGAGCACCACATCATCCATCACGCAATCATCCCTTCGTCGCGATACCACTGTGCCGTACGCCGCAGGCCATCCGCCATCGTTACCTTCGGCGCATAGCCCAAACGCTCACGTGCCTTGGAAATATCAAAAGACCGGTTATTGGTGAAAAACTCGACACGCCGACGATAGATCGGCGGGCTGATCCCCAGCGGCCGGCAGATCGTCTCACACACCACCCCCGCGACCATGAAAGGCAACGCGGGCGGGCGACGCGGCTTTGGGTTCTCTCGCCCGAAAACACGCCCCAGCTCGGCAAAAAGCTCGTTGAGTGACGGCACCTCGCCCCCGCCGACGAGGAACGCCTCGCCCGGGGCCTGTTCGCTGGTGCCCGCCAGCACGAACGCATCGACCAGGTCATCGATATAAACCAGGTGGTAGCCGCACTTGCCCGATCCGATGATCAAAGGCCTATCTTTGTCCGCCATTTTGAAGAGCTTGAGCAGACGCGTGTCGCCCGGGCCATAGACCTGTGTCGGGCGGATCACGACGACCTCCACACCCAGCTCTGCGCCTAAATCGCGGGCGCGTTGATCGCCCGCCGCTTTGGTTTCTTCGTAGATACCCACGCCGTTGAACGGGCTATCCTCCGCGACCGACTGGCCCAGGGGCACGTTGCCGTGGATGCCGCACGTCGAGCAATGCACCACACGCCGAACCCCGTGCTCCGCCGCGGCACGCACCATGATCTCGACCGCGCCGACATTCACCTCGTGGTAGCGCGCATCCGACAGGTTCGGCTCGCGGAACGTGCCCGCGATCGCGTACACCAGGCCGCAGCCCGCGACCGCTTGCCCGACCGCCTCGGCGTCGGTGATGTCGCCCTCAGCCACCTCGACCTTGCCCGCCAACCCGACCTTCTCCAGCCCTGCCGGGTTGCGCGTCAACGCGCGCACCGTATGCCCCTCCGCCAGCAGTTGATGCGCCAGCGATGAACCAATGAACCCGGTCGCGCCGGTGATGAGTGTTGTCATGGCTTGAGCCGATCCCCAATCGTCGAAAATACTAAAATACAAGTACTAATGCACTTCAACCGCATCGCGCGACGTGCGTTCGCGAAGCACCCGGACGGGCACACCCGCCGCGACGCTGTAGGCCGGGATATCTTTCAACACGACCGACCCCGCCCCGATCACGACGCCTTCGCCGACATGCACGCCATCGAGAAAGCTGCTGCCCATCCCGATCAGGCACTTGCTGTCGATCCGGATCGGGCCGCGTGTCGAGCGGTCTTGCTCGCGGTCGTCCGCGTCCGAGCGGTCGATCTGAAACACACCCCCCGAGATCTTGCCACCGCCGCCGAGCACGACGCAGTCGCCGATGTAGACCCCGCCTTGCGCATGGACGTCGGAGTGCATCCCGATATCGCACTCTTTGCCGATGTGCACCGGGCCGATCTTGGCCTGGATCGAAACGCCACGGTTAAGGATCGTGCCCGCGCCGATGCGGACCCCCTCTTCCCCCGCGCCGCGGGCGTCGAGGACGCAGTCATCGTCCATCACCACCCGATCGCCCAGCGTGATGTTCTTGCCATTACGGATCGTGAGGTTCCGCCCGAAGATCACCCCTCGGCCGCATTCCCTAAACAGGCAAGGATATAACTTCTTTCGAAGAAACAGGCCCAAGGCCCCACGACGCCCGGCGAGCAGGCACGTCAAAACCTCGTATTTAAACAGCGACCAGTACGACGACCCTTCGCCGCAGACCAGGTCCGCATACCGTCGAAGGTCCGACTTATCCCCGCCATACAGCTTGGCACGGATATAGCTCTCCTCCGCGAGTTCCTTGGGCGCATCCGTCTTCGCCGCTGGCTCTGGCCGATCCGTGGGGTTAGGCCCGGCGTTCGCGTGTTCGTGCATCGGTGTCGTCATGGTCATACCCTAGCCCCTCCTCCTCAGGCCTCGGCCTGCAGCGTAAGCGTCGCCTCCTGCTTGCGCGGTGTCCTTCCCCCACTATCGGCGAAATAGAACACCCCGCCCAGCAACGCCACCGGGATCGTCGTCACACGGATCAAGACCATCACCGCCAGCGCCGACTCCTCCGTCGCGCCGTACTGATGCATCAGATAGATAAACGAACCATCCACAAGGCCGTAGCCGTTCAGACTGATCGGGATCAGGCTGACAACGGTCGTGACCGCCATCACCACGGTCAGTTCCATCAGGCCTTGGGGCTCGGCGATCGCCCAGAACAGCAGGTAGTAGAGCCCCGCCCGCGAGCCGTGGAACAGGAACGACAGCAGCGCGACATACAGCACACGCCAGGGGTGTTCGCGGTACTCCCAGGCCCGCTCGATGAGGACGCGCACCTTGCCCGGGCATCGGCGGTGGCGGGCGATCTTGCCCAGCAGCTTGAATCGCATCATCACCGCGGCCGAGATGATGCCCGCCGCGGCGGACCCGCCGCCGAAGTACACCAGCCAACGCGCGACCTCGTCGCCCGTCTGGTAGAGCAGGACGACGGCGGCGACCCAGCCGAGCGCGAGCAGCGCCAGCATCCCCGTCGCGCGTTCGACAAAGATCGCCAGGACCGCCGAAGTTTTGCCTGCGGGGTTGTCGAGGGTTTTATAGACCCGGTAGCCGTCGCCACCGATCACGGAGGGCAGGAATTGGCTGAGGAAGAAGGCGATAAAGTACCAGCGCGTCAGGAGCCATAGCCGATATGGCGCGCCGTGCACCGCGAGGAGTTGCTGCCACTTCATCGCGCTACCAATGACGCAGACGGTCCAGATCAGGAGCACGACGGCCAGGACGACCCACGACATCTCCGCGAGGCGTTGACCGACATCGACCCAGTCAACCGCTGCGATGATCCAGCCCAGCAGCGCGACGGTGATCACGAGCTTGAGGACAAAGAGCAAGCGCTTGCGTCGGCTGTGTGTCGGCGCGGCCACACCGTCGGCGGGGTGTCCGTCGTCCTGCCGAGGCGCGGTCTGGGTGGGGTCGGTGGCCATAGTCGGTTGGGCCGGTCAGGCCGCGTGGCTTTGGGCGGGGTCTTGCGTTGCCGGCGGGCTGGTCGGCTGGCTTTGTCCTGCGCCGGCGATCGTCCGTTCAAAGAGGGCCTCGTATCGCCCCGCGCAGACGGCGATGTGGTAGAGCTTGGCCTTCTCCTTGACGTGGGCCGAGCACTTGGCGCGGAAGGCGTCGTCGTTCTTGAGCATCATCGCGCGCTTCGCGAACGCGTCGAGATCGCCTAGCGGCGCAACCCCTCCGGTTTCACCATCGACCAGGTAGTCGACATGCCCGCCCCGGTCGAACGACACCACGGGCACGCCGCGGTCCATCGCCTCGACAAACACCAGGCCAAAGCCCTCGTGCGTGCTGGTTGAGGTGTAGGCGTCGGCGAGTTGGGTGAGCTTGCACTTGTCCTCGTGCGACACGTATCCGCGGAACTGGACACGCTCCGCGACGCCGAGGTCCCGGGCGAGCTGTTCCCACTCGGCTTTTTTGGGGCCATCGCCGAGCACGATCAGCAGGTCGCGCGGGTCGTCCATCTTCGCCAGGACGCGGATCATATCGCCGACCTTCTTCCGCTCGACGAGTCGGCCGGTAGTGATCATCACAAAGCGGTCTTCTTCGATCTCGAACTCGGCCCGGCTGGTCTGCAGCATCGTTGTGGGCTTGATCCCCAGCGGGATATGGTTCTTGAACTCGAAGCCGGGCACGTAATACTTCCGTGCATTGTTCATGATGTCGTGCGAGGGGCCGATGACCTCGTCCGCGCCCAGCAGCAGCTTCCGTCCCAGCTTGCGCAGGACCCAGTGGCGGTGTGGCGAGTGCTTTTTGGTCGGGTCGTAGATGTCGCCGCCGTGGATGCTCAGCACATCGGGCACGCCCGCGAGCTTGGCGAGTTTTGCCCCGACCGGGCCGCTTGGCACCAGGAAGTGCGAGTTGACGATGTCGAACTGCTTCTGCCTGATCAGCTTCTTGCCGTACTTCACACCCAAGGGCCAGAACGACAACATCGACGGCATCGACGCGGTAGGCAGCTCCTTGCGCATCAAGACCGGCACGCGGTGGACCTCGATGTTTGCCCCGAACTGTTCGACGGGCTTGAGGTCTTTGAACCCGGACGTCAACACCGTCATCTCGTGCCCACGCGATGCGAGTTCCTCGACGATGTCGCGCAGGATCACACCCCCGCCCCCGCCCAGCGGTGGATACTCATAGTTGACTGCGAGGATGCGCATCGGTGGATTCCTTCTGTTCCTGCGTTGGTGTCGATCTCGCCTGTTTGCCGGCTGATCAAGGGCCTGAGCCGGTTCTACTTTTTCGCGACGGCGGCGATTTTCTTGGTGAAGATCTTGCAGTTCTTGCCATACATCTTGAACAAGACGCGGTACCACAGCTCGAGCGCGCCGGTCACGGCGAGGCCGACGTAGTTGAGCGGGTTTTTCCAGAAGACGTAGAGCTTCAGTGGCATGAGCCGTATGTCTTTGAACCCGCCGAGCATGAAGACCTGTTTGAGCGAGTGTTCGCCGTAGGTCGAGAAGTGGTCGATGTTGTGCGCGAGGTTTTCGGCTCCCACGATCGGGTTCGCCCCGTTGAGTCCGTAGCCGTAGATCGTGCCGCCTGGCCGGAGCGCGCGGTGGCAGAGCTGGAGGAAGGCGATCGACTCGCGGTGGGTGAGGTGGTTGAGTTCCTGCTCGAGGACGATCGTGCCGTAGCTCTCGGGCTCCTGCTGCTGGAGGTAGGCGAAGCAGCGTGCGGCGATGCAGTCGAGCCCGCGTTTCTGGCCGAAGGCGACTTTGTCCGGGTCCGAGTCGATGCCGGTGACACGGGTGTATCCGCGTTCTTTGAGCAGGTTGACGAGGTAGCCCGGTCCGCAGCTGACACACAGGACCGGCGTGTCTTTGTCGGCGGGCAGGTGCGGGAGGATGTTGGCCTGGTAGTAGGTGAAGAAGCTGGTGTAGCCGGCCTCGACATCGTCGGGCGCCTGCCAGTACGAGTCGAACGGCTCGTGCAGCGCGGCGAGGTCTTCGTCGCGCATCGACATCGGGTCGTCCTCGGGTCGGCCCTCGGGGCGGTCGTGTGTCGGGGCGGGCGGCGTCATCTCTAACGTGTCCATAGCTTGGTCTCGTCCCGGAGCATTATCGGTCGGCATCCGCATCGCGGACTTAGTCTCACTATCGGCGGATTCCGACGCCTGCTTCCGCCGGGTTTGGCGAGGCGTTTAGAAGCGGAAACGGGCGCGGTGCTCGGGCGGCATCATCGGGCAGGCGTCCTTGGGCTTTGCGAAGAACAGGTGACGCACCTTCGCCACGCCGACATACATCAGGTCGCGGACCGGGCGTG
Source organism: Phycisphaerales bacterium JB063 (assembly GCA_044439905.1). GTDB lineage: Bacteria > Planctomycetota > Phycisphaerae > Phycisphaerales > Phycisphaeraceae > JAHQVV01. Next base: position 20,680 of record JBITAC010000063.1, read on the forward strand.
GGATGATACGTCCGATACGGGCCAGTGCCGAGTACCCCCCGCCGAGCTGACGCATGACATAGAGCACCGCCGTGGATCGCAGGAGGGTCTCGCCGGCGTGTGTCTGCACCACGATCGAGTCGGGCAGACCTGCGCGTGCCTCGTCGCTCAGGCGTGTGGTGATGAAGTCGCCCTGCAGCGGGGAGAACACGAAGTGCTCGGCCGCGCCGCCCGCGTTGAGCACACGCTTGACCCAGTAGTGGCACAGCCCGCAATGGCCGTCGTAGAAGATGTATTCGGTGGGTTGGGGCATGGTCTCTATACGATAGGCGGTTTCTTCTGAGCCGGGCCTGCCCCGCCGGCGACCAGTGGCGTGACGGCCTGAACACCCCGGCCAGGCCATGTCGCGTAGAAGACCCATGCCCCCAGCGACAGCGCCGTCAGATACGACGCCCCATACGACAGGCGAAACGACCCACGCCACGCCGAAAACACACACACCAGCCAGAGCACCGCGAGCCCGGCAAACATCCACCACGCCACCTCAACCCGCTGACGCACCACCAGCAACACGGCAAGCAGGATCGGCAACGCCCAGACCAGGTCATAGCATGCCCGCCACAAACGCTCGGCATCACGCCCGGTCACCCGCGCATAGGCGTCGGTGTAGGCGTTCCAGTTCTGCAGCAAAGACAGCAGGAAAAACACGAACCCGACCAGACGCCAGGCCCGGCCATCCCCCTCTGCGTATGACTTGCCAAGGCACGCGACGCCCGCGATCAGGAACATCGCCAGCATCATGGTCGATCCGAAATCGCCCCGGCGGTAGAGCTGCAGATCGGTCACCGGGATCGATAGCGCGGTCAGGATCAGGAGGGGCGCGCACAGCGCGGCGACCACAAACGCCAGCACCAGCGCCGCCCAGACGGGCAGGATGCATGGACACGACACGCCCTGCCCGACACTGCTGGCCGCGGCCTGGCTATGACGATTCAGCCGCAGGCCGGCGAGCAACAGCAGGAAGAACCCGACCAGCTCCGTGCCTTCTTCGATCGCCGTGCGGATCGGCAGCGCCCAGCCGGGCCAGGCCACCGCATGCTCAAGCATCTCCTGCGCAAACACCGACCCGAACAACGCATAGGCCGCGAGAAGCAGCGCCCACTGGTTCCCCAGCGACGACCGCCGCCAAAACAGCACCGCGATCGAGCCAACCGCAGGCAGAACCAACGCCGCGAACAAGACGTTCAGATAAAACTTGAAGCTGTCGGGGAAGACCTGGCCCACGCGTTCGTGCAGCGAGCCCGCCTCATCGAGACACAGCACAAACGCCGCGCCCCCCAAGACAAACGCCGCGGCCGATGCCCACCGGTCTTGCCGCACAAGCCATACCGCCGACGACCACATCAGCAGGCCCGACCAGAGCAGCGACGACGCGGAGAACCACGCCGCAATATTCGACTCGTGCCCGAGGTCGACGGGCGCGAGCCACCATGTCAAAGCAACAGGCCAGGCCCGCAGCAGCAGTGTCAACAGCACCAGCAACGCGGCCGCGAATGACCATACCATCAGAAAACGCCTATCCGTGGCGTCAAGCGACTCACCGACCCGATCATCCATACCCGATTCATCCGCTCTGTTCGAGGTGAAACTGAAGGGAAGCGATCAGCTCGCTTTTTCTTTCTGTGGCGAGACCCGTCCGACCGTCGGCGGCGGGCCGTGGTCGGCGTCGGGGTTGATGACCTTGCGGACCTTGTAGGGCCGGCGGTCCTGGCTCTCGTGATAGACGCGCGACATCAGCTCGGACAAGACGCCCATCATCAGCATCATCACGGAGATCAGGCCGGTCATCATCGCGAAGAGGACAAAGACGCTGCGATTGAGGTTCACCGGGTTGCCGTCCTCGGTGAGGATGCCGAACTTGTTGAGGATCGACATCAGGACCGACAGCGTCGCGATGAGCATGAAGACGCCGGCGAGCTTCCCGAAGAAGTAGATCGGCTTGGCGAGGTAGTCGCCCATGAACTTGACGGTGATGAGGTCGAGCAGGACCTTGATCGTGCGTTTCAGGCCATACTTCGAGACGCCCGCGGTACGTGCGCGGTGGTGGACGACCTCCTCGGTGATGCGTGCGCCGCGCCACTTGCAGATCGCGGGGAGGAAGCGGTGCATCTCGCCGTAGAGCCGGACGTCTTCGAGCACCTCACGGCGGTAGGCCTTGAGCGAGCAGCCAAAGTCGTGGATCTCGGTCGTCCAGGTGATCTGCTTGACCAGGCGGTTGGCGATGATCGAAGGTAGACGGCGGGACATCATCTTGTCCTTGCGGTCCTTGCGCCAGCCCGAAACGATGTCCCACCCCTCGCCCTCGTCCAGCTTGGCGACCAGGCGTGGGATGTCGGCCGGGTCGTTCTGCCCGTCGCCGTCCATCGGGACAATCACTGCGCCGTTGGCATAAGCAAAGCCCGCGGCCATCGCGGCGGTCTGGCCGAAGTTCTTGGTGAACTGCACGATGCTGACGCGGTCGTCGTCCTGCGTGGCCTCGACAAGCCGAGGGATCGTCAGGTCGCGCGAGCCGTCGTCGACAAAGATGACCTCGTAGCGGAGCGTCTGCGCATCGGCCATCGCGGCGATCTCTTCGTAGAGCGCGACGATGCTGTCCTGCTCATTCATAAGCGGGACCACCACGGAGACGTCAACGCCTTCGCGGTCATTGGTCATGTGCTGGGTCTGGGTAATGACTGGGATCATGCCGGGCTCCCCGTGGCGTTGCCGGCGGCTTGGCCGGCGGGTCGTTCGATCGGTTGTTGCGTGTCGGACTTCGTTTGAGATTGCGAAGGGCAGGCGGGCGGGTTCCACACGGCGGCCTGCTGCTGGTCGAGTTGCTGGGTCGCGGCGGACTTCCCCTTGAACAGGCAGGCCCGCTGGTATCGGCGGAGAAAGGCACGAAACGCGGCGTCACCGAAGCGCGGCTCACGCTTCAACATACTACGCACGTAGCCCCACCACATCGCAAGCCCGCCGATCAGCACCGGCGGACGCGTCAGGCGGAACATCGCGCTGGCCGTCATATAGCCCAGCCCCGTCCCCATGAACCACTGGCCAAAGCCGTGACGCATCCGCCCGGTCAGGATGCCCTTCTGGCTCGACCCCATCGCACGCAGGTGGATGAACCGCAACGCCGGGTCGTCCCACGAGCACGCGATCCACCCGAGCATTCGGCAGCGGTGGCAGTCGATGCCGTCCCACATCACCTGCCTGACAAACCCGCCGATCTGCTGGAAGCAAGCGGTGCGGTAGAACTTGATCATGCCCACGGACATCTCATCGCCGCATGCCTCGCTGATGAGGTCATGGGTATGGATGAGCCCGTTGTCGCGTCGGTCATCGTCTTCGGTCCCGGCCGGGGGGAAGTAGGGCTTGCCGCTGCAGGTGCCGATGCGTGGGTTATCTTCCATACGCTGCATCAGCGCGGCGAAGTAGCCGTGCGGCAGGTCGAGGTCGAGGTCGAACTTGCAGACGTAGTCGAACTGCGACGGGTCGATCGTGTCATAGCCGTGATAAAACGCCTCGATCACACCGGGCCCGACCGCGCGCCCGCCGCGGTCGTCCCGCCGGACCACCCGGATGTAGTCAAACCGCTCGGCGTACTCGGCGAGGATCGCGGGCGTCTCATCGGTCGAGCCGTCATCCACAATCACCCACAGCGCAGGCGGCACCGTCTGCTGCGTCACCGCGTCGAGCGTGCGACGCGCGTAACGCGCCTCGTCACGGCAAGGCGTGATCAGGCAGTACCGTCGGCCGGCCTCAGGATGCGCATCATCTGTCGTCATAACACCCAATCTAACCGAGCGAAACACGGTGTTCCCGGCACCACCAAAGCAAAACAAACACCGCCCACAGCCGAGACCAGTAGAGCCCCGGCGCCCCATCCTGGAAGGCCTTGAACAACCGGGCAACCGTCGCCGGATCAAGCCCGACCTGCCCGCACAGCGCCGCATCGTGCAGCGTCTCGCGGACCTGGTCCTTGAGCCCCTGCCGTGCCCATGTATCTATCGGCAAAACAAACCCGGACTTGGGGCGGTCAAACGTCGATGGGTCCAGCCCCTCCAGCGCGAGCCGGCGGAGCATCGCCTTCTTCCCCAGCGGCTCAAACCGCTCGGCCGGGTCCATGCGTGCGATGGTCTCGATAAAAACGTGGTCCAGCAGCGGGACACGCGCTTCGAGCGACACCGCCATCGACGCGGCATCGGTATCACGCAGCAGCCGCTGCCCGATAAAACACGACAGCTCGAGCTTGCTGATCGCGTGCAACGCCGGGTCGCCCGTAATCGATTGGCCCAGCGCGGCGTGCATCGGCCTGGGCAGGCCATAGGCACCGGGGTCGGCGTGGGGCGAGAGCTGATCGAGGAACTGCTCGGTGTAAAGACTGTAGGAGACCTGGTACAGGTCGACCAGGTCGCCACGCGTCGCGAGGACATCGCCGAGCTTGCCCCAGCGGGTCTGCGGCGGGACATCGCCCGGCCGACCCGTCTTAAGCCGGCTCATCACCCCCGCGCCGCACCGCAGCAGCGACTCGGGCACGCAGCCCAGCCGGCGCGACCAGCGCTGCGCAGCGGGAAGGTCGGCATAGCTCGTATACCCGCCGAACAACTCGTCGCCCCCCGTCCCCGCCAGTGCAACCGTCACCCCCGCCTCGCGCACCGCCCGGCTTACAAAGTAGGTGTTGATCCCGTCGAACGTCGGCTGGTCGATACTGTGCAGCGCCTCGTCCAGGTGCGACTGGAAATGCGACTCGGTCAGCTCGATGCAGCGGTGCTCGGTCCCGAGCTGCTCCGCGACACGCGCGGCATGCGGCGACTCGTCGTACTCGACCTCGGGGAATCCGATATTGAACGTATGCACCTTGCCCGGCGCAACACGCGACGCGACCGCCGCCACCGCGCTCGAGTCGATCCCGCCCGACAGGAACACGCCAAGCGGCACGTCCGCGATCAGGCGACGCCCCACCGCCTGATCGAGCGCGTCCTTTGCGTCGTCGGCACTCGCCGTCTCGCCTTCGCATGACGGCAGCGACCAGTAACGCTCGGCCTCGCCCGGCGCATCACCCGCGCGGATCGCCACCGTCGCCCCCGCATCCAGCAGTGAAACGCCCTTGATAAACGTGCTCGGCCCGGCGACAAAACCGTTCCATAGATAACTGCTGAGTCCATCCGGATCGATCTTCGCTTCGACCAGCCCGCCCGCCAGGATCGAACGCAGCTCCGAGGCAAACAAGACCGTGCGCCGGCCCGGTTCAAGCTCGACCGATGTAATGTAAAGCGGCTTGATCCCCAGCCGGTCCCGGCCAAGCCGCAGCGTCCGAGTCGCCGGGTCCCAGCACGCGAACGCGAACATGCCGTTAAGCTCGGCCACCGACTCCGCACCACGCAACGCGAGCAACCGCAACACCACCTCGGTATCGCAATCCGAAACAAAACGCTCGCCGGCCTGGATCAACGGCTCGCGCAGCGCCCGGTAGTTGTACACCTCGCCGTTGTAAGCGATCACCCGCCCGCTCGCCGGGTCGTGCATCGGCTGGGCCCCGGCCGCGCTGAGGTCGAGGATCGACAGCCGACGGTGCGCCAGCGCAACGCCGTGCTCATCCACACGGCCCGCGGCAACATTGGACCAGTACCCGTCCCCGTCGGGCCCACGATGCAGCATCGCGGCGCTCATCGCGCGCACCGCGCCCTGCACCCGGTCATCCACAAAACCAACCGCGCCGGCGATCCCACACATCAGGCCTGCTCCGCATGGGTAGGGGTGACTTCCGCCGACGACGCGTCCGCGCCCCGCGCCGCGGGCTGCGCCGCGCCGCCCGAGCAACTACGCAGGTGCGACGCGAGCTTGCGCGTTTCCTCCGTGATATCGAACTCGGCCGCGACCTTCGCCGAACCCGCCTGCCCGTAACGCGAACGCAACGCGTCATCGCCCAGCAAGCGGTTGATCGCCTCGACCACCCCCGCTACATCACCCGGCGATGCCATCGCACCGCTCACCCCGTCCTCGACAAGCTCCGCGATCCCCGCGATACGCGGCGCGACCACGGGCACCCCCGCCATCATCGCCTCCATCAGCACCACCGGCACGCCCTCCGCGAAACTCGTCATCACAAACACATCGGTCGACGACAGATGCTCACGCACCTGATCCGGCGTACGAAAGCCCACAAACGTCACCGCCCCAGCCAGGTCGGCCTCCCGGCAACGCGACTCAAGCCGAGCCCGGTCGGGCCCATCCCCCACCACCGTCAGCCGGACCTCGGGCCACTTCCCACGCAGACGCGACAACACCTCGAGCAGCACCGGCAGCCCCTTGACCGCATCGAGCCGACCCACAAACAAGAGTTCCTTGCCCGCCCCGGTATGGGCACGCTGCTCAAACAAGTCGGGCTCGACCCCGCAGTGCACGATCTTCAGCTTGTCCCAATCCTCGGGCGACGCGAAGCACATCACCTGCGACCGGCAAAAATGACTGATGCATGACACAAACGCAGCTCGCCGGGCCTTCACATCCAAACGCCAACGCATCGGCTCGAAGAAGATACCCGGGCCGTGAATCGTAAAACTGAACGGCACGCCCGACAGCGCCGACGCCAACATCGCGACCGTACAACTCGCGTCCGCAAACTGGTTGTGCAAATGATCCACACGCTCTTTGCGCATCTGCCGTGCCAACGCGGCCGCCTCGATCAGGTACACCGCCTGATAGAGCAGCCCCTTGAGCCCCGGCTGCTTCGTCGCCCACGCAAGCCGTTTCGCACGCCACATCGCGATCGGGCTGCGCAGGCCTTCAAGCATCGACCACCACAGCAGGCGCAAAAAACCCTGCGACAAAAGGTAAAACGTGTTCGCCTGCTCTTGCCGTGTGGACTCGGCCCCGCCGGCGTCGAGCGTCGTCGAACGCACCGAGTAGGTACGCACGTCGATCCCCTGGCTACGCAGGCCCGCGACCTCGCGCTGGACAAACGTGTCCGTCGCGCGCGGGTATTGGCCGTTGAGGTAGGCGATCTTCATACCGACGCCGCCTCCGCTCGGTCGGCCGCCGGGGGCTGCACACTGGTTGGCGTCGTTTGCGATTCACCGCCCGGCAACTCCAGCACCAACTCGCCCCGCTCGATCTGCAGCGCGCGATCGACCGCTTCTTCAAGCGACCAGCGCATCGACCAGCCCAGCTCCTGCGTCGGCCGCTGCGTGTTGTAGCGGTACGGCTTGGCCCGGGCGTGCAATCGGCAAGGCACCAGGATGCTCGGCACCTTCGCGCGCCCCCCCAAGAAGACACGGTTAAACAGCCAGCCCAGCCGAGCGACCGAACGCGCCAGCGTCCAGTTCACCGGGAACACGCGCGGCCGGGGCACAAACTTCTTCTGCAGCAGCTTGATGTATCGGCGCTGCGTCGGCGGGTCGGCATCCACTATGTTATACGTTCGGCCGACCGCTTCGTCTTTCACCGCCGCCAGCACATGCGCCTCGGCGCAGTGCTCGACATACGTCAGCGGCACCTGCGCGTTCGCGCCGATCCGCACCCAACGCTTCTCGCCGAGCTGCTGCCCGGTCCAGCCGTTGGGCAGGTTGTCCGCGCCGTAGATCACGCCCGGGCGGATCACTGTGAGTGACATCCCGGTCGACTCGGCATGGTCGCGCACCATCTGCTCCTGCAGCAGCTTGGTCTTCGCGTACTCGTCACGCGCATCGGGGTCGGGCTCGAGCGGGAAGTCTTCATCAACCACCCGACCGCTGCGCGGCCGCATGTAGTCGTACACGCTGAACGTGCTGCACAGCACCAGTCGGCCACACCCCGCCTCGTCCATCGCCGCAAGCAGGTTCTCCGTCGCGACCACCGTGCCGACCATCTGGTCGTAGAAGTCACCCATCTTCACCGCGGCAAGATGGATGACCGCATCGACACCCCGGCATGCGTCGGCCAGGCCCTGCCTCCGCCGCAGGTCGATCCGTGCGATCTCCAATCGCGCATGCCCCCCGGGCCAGACACGCTCCACATCCGTCGCCGGGCGGACCGCGGCGCGCACCGTATGGCCAAGCCGGAGCGCCTCTCGCACTACGGCCTGCCCCAGGAAGCCCGTCGATCCTGTCACCAAGAGTTTCATGCCGTCTCCTGCCCCGCCACCAGCGCATCCACCAGCCGGCTGGTGCTGTCCATATCGTCAACACTCACGGGCATCGGCCGACCCTCGCGTAGCGCATCGTACACCCGCTCAACCAGCGCGTGCAGCCCCTCGTATGCGCTGCGCTGCATGATCTTGTCGCGGAAGTTGCGGGCGCTCGCACCGACCAGCGTCATCCCGTTCGCAAACTGATTCACCAAAGGCGAGAGCTGCCTGCCGCCCTTACGGGGCTTGACCACACGCACGAACGGCTGAAAAAGATCGGTCTCCGCGTAGCCCTCGCTGCCGCGCACGGTGAGCACGAAACAGTCGGGCCCGGTGTGGCAGCTCGACCGGATGCGCAAATGCGTCTTACCCACAATCGCGGTCGCGTCGAGGTCGTCGTATCGGAAGTGGTCGCCCCCGCCGTGGTTCGACCACAACGCGCTGACGCGGTCAAACGTTCTGGGCGTATCGCGTGGGACAAACATGAGCGCGAGGTAGGCCAGGTGTGTGATGAACTCGTGGATAACACCCGCCGGCATCTCATGCGACGGGTGCCGCAGGTGCCGGTCGGCAAAGCGCCCGCCCTCGCCGCGGATATCGAGCACCATGCGGACCTCGACCTCGGCGATGGTCCCCAGCGTCCCCTCTTCGACGAGCTGTTCGATCTGCTGCACTGTCGCGTTAAAGCGGTAGTTGTGGTCTTCGACAAGCAGTCGGCCGGTGCGCGTGGATGCGTCGATCAGCTGCTCGAGTTCCCCGTGCGTCGGCGCGGCGGGCTTCTCGACAAACACGTGCGAGCCGGCGTCGAGACAGTCGGTCACCAGCCGCAGGTGTGTCGGCGGCGGGGTCAGGACGTGCACCACATCGGGCTTGGCTTCGTCGAGCATCCGCCGGTAGTCGGTGTACGTCGCGTCCGCGCCGAAGCGGTCGGCGGTGTACGACGCCATCGCCGGCGACAGGTCACAGACGCCGACCAGGCGCGCATCATCGACGCGCTTGAGCCCGATCAGGTGCTGCTCACAGATCACCCCGGTGCCAATGACCGCTGTTTTCATGCCTGTTTCGCCTCCACCCCCGCGCCGCCGTGTGTCACCGGGGGCGCGTTTTTGTATTCGATCAACCTTGTCGTTCGGCCTTGCTTCTGGTCACGCAGGTAACCCCACTGCCCACGCACCTCCGCGAACTTGCCAATGAGGTCCAGCATCGCATACGCCTTGGCCTCATTCACCGTCAGGCCGCGCACCGATGCACGCAGGAATGTTGCGGAGAATTTGGCCCCGTAAAGTGAAAGCAGGCACATCAGTACAAAGATTGCAATCCAAAGCCCTACAAACACCCATAGTTCAGAAGTGAACAGCAGCAACACCCCAAACCCGACAACAGGCAGCAGCCCGAATACAACCACCGCGATCGGGAGGTACAAGCCCCAGAAGCGTGCGCGCTTGACGATGGCGCCAAATCCGCTGCCGTTATCGCCGAAGCGTGTCACCAGGTCGAGCGAGCCGCGTCCGGTGCGCACGCTGCGTTTGAGCCACTGGCTTAGCCGGGTGATCGCCGCGTCGTGCAGGGCCATGTCGTGGTCGAGGCGTTCGATCGCCCAGCCTGCGGCGCGCAGGCGCATGCACAGCTCGGGCTCCTCGCCCGCCGCGACGGTCGGATCGAATCGCCCCACGTCGGTGAACGCGCGGATGCGGAACATCGCGATCCCGCCGCACGACTCGGCCGGGCCGACGGGCGTATCCCATTCGAGGTCGATCAGACGGTTGTACACCGAGGCCTCCGGGCAGAGCTCGTGTACCCGACCGCAGACCGCGGCGAGCTTTGCATTGGACTCCAACGCTTCGGCGGCAAACTCCAACCAGCCCGGGACCAGCTCGCAATCGCCGTCGATGAACTGCACGATCGTCGTGTCCGGATACACCTGGAGCAATCGGTCTGCGCCGGCGTTGCGAGCGCGGGCGGCGGTGAAGGGCTCATCCATGTTCAGCTCGACCACCGATACCCCCAGCGTGTGCGCAAACGCCACGCTGCCATCGGTCGAGCCGGAGTCGACATAGACGACGCGGTCGGTCTGCGCGCAGGCCGCGTGGAGCGCACGCTCAAGGCGTTCGCCTTCGTTTCGGCCGATCAGGACTGCACCGACGAGCTGCATCAGGACTGCCCCCCCGCCTCGTGCCCGGGCGTCTCGGGCGTCAGGGTCTTGACCACCTTCGCGGGGATCCCGACCGCGACGCTGTGCGCGGGGATGTCCTTGAGCACCACCGCGTTCGCGCCGACGACGCTGCCCTCGCCGACTGTCACCGGCCCCAGCACACACGCGCCGCAACCGATGTCGGCACGCGCACCGATGACCGGCATCTCGAAGTTGTGCTCCGTGCGGACGACGCCGAACGTCGTGTTCTGTCGGATCTGCGCCTCGTCACCGATCGACGCGGCGTGCAAGATCATCCCGCCATGGTGCCAGAGCCGGACGCGTCGGCCGACCTTCACGGTGTCGGGCAGACTGATACCGCAGAGCCACTCGACATGTTTGTTGAGCACCTTGTAGACCAGCGAGAACGGCAGCCGTAGCAGCTTGGGCTTGATCCCCATGCGCCAGTTGCCGTAGCGATGGACCGCGATCGCCCAGAAGCCCTGTTCAAACAGCTTGCCATCGTGTGTCTTGAGGTCTTCGCGGAGCAGCGTGAACAGGCCGATGTCGGCCGGATTCTGATTGACCCCGCCCGTCGCGTGGACGGGCAGCGTTTCGTCGTGGCCAGACGCCGGCGTGTTGGACACGGACGCCACGGCCTGCATCTCGTTTTGTGTGGTCGCGGTGTCATGCATCGGCGGTCCTCCCGGGCAGGAGGTTGTGCCGGATGTAATCGTGCACGAGCTTGGGCGGGTCGTTGGTCGGCTTACGGCGTAGCGCATTCATCAGCTTGAAGAACACACGCCCCGCGACCCAGCCCAGGTCGATGCACAGCTTGCCCACCACGCCGTGGTGTCGGCGGAAGTATCGCGACCTTGCTTCAAACCAATAGGCGGGCCGACGTTTCTGCGGCTTCTTGAGGTCTGTCACGCCCGATGCCTGGCCGACAAGATGCACGACCCGGCTCTCGGGCACGTACCAGCAGGGCCAGCCCCGATCCGCCGCGCGGCGGATAAAGTCGAGCTCTTCGTAGTACATGAAAAAACCGTCGTCCAGCAGGCCGACCTCGTCAAACACGGCCCGACGGACCATCATGCTCGCGCCAGATACCCAGTCGCACGGCTGCGCCTGGCTCGGCGGCGTGGGCGCGACCACCCAACGCGACAACAAGCGCGTCGCCGGGCCAAAGCGCACGGCCTCCTCGACTTCGCCTGCAAAACCCGGGAAGCGGAACGCAGACGTCTGCACCGAAGCGTCGGGGTGCTCGAGCCGGCTGCCCGCGATGCCCACGTCGGGGTGCGCCTGCAAAAACGACCAGAGCTGCTCGACCGCGCCGGGGCGGACGACCGTGTCGGGGTTCAGCAGCAGCACTGCCTCGGGCGGCGTCTCACACCCGAGCGCGGCGCGGATCGCGGCGTTGTTGCCGTAGGCAAACCCGCCGTTCTCGTCGAGCGGCATCGTCGTCGCCCAGCCCGCGTAGCCCCGGGTGTTGATGTGTTCCGCGATCCGGCCGATGGAGTCGTCGCCCGACGCGTTGTCGGTGATGGTGACGCGCATCCCGGGCAGGCGATCGGCCTCCCCTACGAGTGAATCGAGGCAGTCACAGACCAGCTCGCCCGTGCAGTAGTTGACGATCACGACATCGATCACCGCGGACACCGGGGTGTCTACGGGGTTGGCCTTCTTCGTCGCTGGCGGGGTGATCGTGGTCATCGGGTCATGCCGCGGGGGCGGGTTTGGCGTGGGTCTTTCCGGTCAGTCGTTGCGTGCTGGGCCAGCCCTCGATCGCCGCCCCGAGCATCGTATGCAGGCGGGCGAGGTCGTCTTCGATGGCATGGTAGATGCGATCGCGTGTGGCGGGCGCGACATCGGGGACGGGGACATCCCGCGCCGCGGCGCGTTTGATCCGCTGCTTGATCGGGCCGGGGATAAGCGCCGCGATCCGCCGGCGCATCGCGGGACCAAGCAGGCGGTCGGCCCGGTCGGACGCCGCCAACTCGCCGATCGCGTTGACCGCCTCGGGCGTGTGCTTCCAATCATCGATCGGATCGATACCGAGGAACGCCGCGAGCCGTGACATCACGCCCATCGGGTCGTCGTGCAGTTGCTCGGCGATCACCACGTGCACGCTGCCCTCGCCAAACTCGCGGTGATACGCGTCAAGCTGCAGGGCGTACCGGCTTGCGTCCAGCAGGATCGGGTCGCGGTCTAGCGCCTGCTCGGCGGTGGTGCCCTCCGGGTACTGGTGGGTCACGTAGCTGTGTCGGTAGTTGCTGATCGTGCGGGCGACCGGGTCGCGGAGGATGTAGACGAGCTTGGGCTCGCCGAGCTTGCCGCGGATCCGCCCGGGCGTGTCGCCGAAGTGCGGCTGCTTGGTGTAGTTGGTCGAGGCCTCGGCGATCACCGTTGCGTCCGCGGGGCAAGACGCAAAGAGCGCACGGTACTTGTCCCATGCGGCGTCGGCGTCGTAGTCGGGCGCGGTGAAGTAGTGCGGCTCTTTCTCATGCGGGAACCACACACGGGGGTGACGGCCCAGCATCGTGTAGAGCAGGGTCGTCGACGCCTTCATCGCGCCGACGATGAGCGTGTTGGGGAGCGTGTCAGGCATGGGGCTGGGGGGCGTGCGTCGCGTGGGGATCGGTGTCGTTTTCGCTTGTATTGCTGTGCTTTTTACCTGCCACCGCCTGCCAGAGTGTTGCGGCCACCAGCCCGATGAGGCAAAGCCCGATCGGCTCGTAGGGAATGATGAAGCGTGCGGCCGTGATGGTGAGTGTGATCAGCAGCACGGGCAGGCCGACGATCAAGAGCGGGAACCCCAGCCGCCACTTGCTGCGCAGCGCGATCACCAGGCCGAAGCAGGACAGCACGAGGAACCCGGTGCGTGTGGCTTTGTAGACGAAGTTCTGCGAGCGCGGGTTGTCCCACTCGAGCCAGAGCGTTTTGATCAGCCGGACGCCGGAGAGTTTCGCATAGCCGACCGGGTGGTCTGCGATCCAGGTGGTGGCGTATTTTTTGAAGACCTCTTCTCGCTCGGCCTCGGGCTTGCCATTGAGCTCGGCCATCTGCGCGTCGGTGAGCATGGAGTACTGCCGATACGCATCGAAGCTGGTATCCCGGGCGAGGTCGTCGGCATCGAGCATGGACTGCTCGGCCAGGGCCTGCCGCTGCTCGTCGGTCAGCGCGAGCCGGTCAGTGCCGGTGGCGTAGGGGTTGTTGCCTTTCCAGGTGTTGACCCAGAAGCTGCTTTTCACAGGCATAAACGTGTCGTGGACCTGGTAGTTGCGCAGCGTCCAGGGCCCGAGGACAAGGAAGGCCGCGCCGAGCAGGATGGCAGCATTACGCAGGCGTTTGGCGAAGGTCAGTTCGCTGGGCCAGACAAAAATCAATAGCCCGGTCAGCGCCATCGGCGGGAGCAGCGCGGGCTCGGTCAGCGCCGCGAAGCAGCCCAACAGCGAGAACGCGACCCAAGGGCCCAGCCGCCCGGTGTCGAGTGATCGGTAGAAGAGGTAGACCACAGCGACGACCATCACGGTGACCATGACGATGACCTGTGTCGCGCTTGCGGAGTAGATCTGCGTGGGCCAGACGGCGTAGCCCAGCGCGGCGAGCAGGCCGACGCCGACGGTCGCGCCGAGTCGGCGTGCGAGCAGGAAGATCAGGGGCACACCCGCCGCGCCGACCAGCGCGTTGAGCATCATCACCGCGCCGTACGCGCGATCGCTGCCGACGCCAAACACCTTGTAGCTCGCGGCGAGCAGGAGCGGCATAGTCGGCGACTGCACACTGGTCTTCTGGAAGAGCATGAACCCGGTGAAGCTGTAGCCGCGCCCCTCGACAAGGTTCTGCGCGATGACGGCGTGCTCCATCGCGTTGGGGTTCTCCCAGCTCTTAAGCGCGACGATCGCGCCGACTCGGAGCGCGAGCGCGAGCAGCGCGATCGTGAGCAATGCCAGACCCACGCGCCGGGCCAGGGCGTTTTCGGATTGTGTGCGTATTTCGTGCATGATTCGGTCAGGCGGCGCGTCTGGCGACAGCGTAGGCCGAGGACCCCAGCGGCGTTCCGAAGGGCCGGGTGACGGTTTGCTCGAGCCGGGTCAGGCCGTACAACGTCATATTGATCGGCCCGGGCGGGGTGCGGACGGCGTACTCCCCCGCCTCCTCGTTGTGTTCGTTCGCGGGCGCGATCGCGCGGCGGGCGAGCATCGCGCCGACGGTCCAGCCGAAGGTGTAGCCGCTGTCGTGGATCTCGAGCCCCTGCTCGCCGATCTTGCCGCGCAGCTCTTTGCGGGAGTAGCGTCGGAAGTGCTGGTTCACGACATCGTGCATACTCCAGAGCCAGCTCATCGCGGGCACGGTCATGACGAGGTAGCCCCCGGGTGTAAGCAATTCGTGGACGCGTTGCAGCGTGCCGCGGTCGTCTTCGATGTGCTCGAGCACGTCGAGCATCGTGATCAGGTCGTAGCGCCGGTCGGTCTGGTAGTCCGGGCCAAAGGGGGTGACTTCAATCCGGTCGCGGTGCGGGTTGTCCTCGCGGATGAGCCGGGCGTCGGGCTCGATGCCGTAGACCTCGCCGAGCTTCCCGAGTTCGTCGAAGAACAGGCCGTCGCCGCACCCGATATCGAGGACCTTGGCGCCCTGCGGGAGGGTGAGCCGTTTGACCAGGCGTTTGACGAATACACGTCGTGAACGCCACCACCAATGCCGGTCCCACAGCCGACGGTAATTGGATGCGTAGCTTTGGATCATCGTGAGCCCCAAGTCGATCAATGAAGCAGGCGGCGGTCAGGAGGCCGCGTATTGTGGGTCTATCGGCTGATGCTCGGGTGTCTGCGTAGCGCTTCGCGGATCGGTTTTGTTTTCCGTCTGTCCGCCCTCGACACGCCCGATAAGGAACGTCGGCCTGCCCTTCACTTCGAGGAAGATGCGGGCCATGTACTCGCCGATAATCCCAAGCGAGATGAGCTGGATCGACGAGAGGAAGAGGATCAGACACGCGAGCGAGGCCCAACCCTGCGGGCCGTGCCGTTCGGAGAACGCGACGAAGAGGACCCAGACGCCCAGCCCGAACGCGCAGATCACGCCGAAGATCCCCAGCCGGGTCGTGAGCCGGAGCGGTGCGACGCTGAAGCTGACCATCCCGTCGGACGCGAGCCGCAGGAGGGATCGGAAGGTGTAGCTGGGCTGGCCGGCCTGCCGCGCGTCGCGCTCGTAGGCCACGCCGGTCTGCTTGAGCCCGATCCAAGTGCGCAGCCCGCGCACGAAGCGTTGCCGTTCGGGCAGTCCGTTGAGCAGGTCGACGGCGCTTCGGTCCAGCAGGCAGAAGTCGCCCGAGTCCAGCGGCATGTCGAGTTCGCTGATCATGGCAAACAGCCGGTAAAACGCCCAGTACCCCAGGCGTTTGCCGAACCATTCCTTGCGTTTTTTGCGGATCGCGTAGACGACCTGGTAGCCCTCGCGCCACTTGTCGAGGAAGTCCGCCAGCACCTCGGGCGGGTCCTGCAGGTCGGCGTCGAGGATCGCGACCGCGTCGCCACGTGCGACGGTGAGGCCGGCCGTCACCGCGGGCTGGTGCCCGAAGTTGCGCGTCAGGTGGACCACACGGATGTTGGGGTCTTGCTGGGCAAAGCGGTCGAGGATCTCACCCGTCGTGTCCCGGCTGCCATCATTCACAAAAACGATCTCGTAGTCCATCCCCTGCTGTGCAAGGGTCTGGCCAAACGCGGTCGTGCGCTTGTACGTCTCGGGCAGGACTTCCTGCTCGTTGTGGCAGGGCATGACAATGCTGAGCAGTGTCCGGCCGCCAGGTTGTGGGTTCTCACTATGCATGAGTCGGTCTTCCATGGGCGTGGGCCCAGCGGGCGGTTTGGATCAGGAGTGTGCGAGGGAACGCGTTGCGCGGGCCTGGCTCGGGCGGGCCTGCTTCTTGCCCGCGATCCGGGCGTGCGGCAGCACCGCGATCAGCCCACCCGCCGCAAGGACGTACATCGGGCTGATCATCGCGTTGAGCAAGCTGTCGATCGTAAACATCAGGGTGATCATCGTCAGCGCCACGGTCGGCCCAAACTCCGGGCGCAGCCATAAACGCTCGCCGAAACGTGTGGAAAGCAGGATCGCCGGGGTCAGCAGGAAACTCCCCAGCGCCACCAGCCCGACAAAGCCGAACTGCCCGCGGGCGATCACCCACATCCCGTCGGGCGTGGTCTGCAGCTTGCCCCACTCGTCCACGACCTGGAAACGGTTCCAGCCGCTCCAGCCGAAAATCGGCCGCTCCTCCGCGCGTTCGGTGAAGCGGTCTTCGTTGCTCATCCGGCCCTCGATCGAGCCAGCACGCTCGGCACCGAAGACATCCTCCGCGATCGTCACCAGCTGCTCGCCCGTCCAGAGCCCGGCGCTGCGGGTCACCACATACGTCGGCGCGATCAGGATCATCGCGATCACCGCGACACGGGTGTTGAGGTAGTACAGCATCAGCAACGCACCGATGGCCATCGTCATCAGCACGATCGCCCCCGCCGACTTACACAGCAGCGACGTGACGATCATGAAGCCGACCAGCCAGGACATCGGCATGCTCCACATGCTCTTGACCGTGCCCGAGAGCCAGAGCCAGAACCCGACGACTGTCGCGCTGCACATAAACAGCCCGACCATGAGCCCGTGCTGCATGAACACCGTCGGCCGGAACCCGCCCAGGCGGATGGTCTGGACAAAGCTGTGCGCGTGCGAGCCGTAGACCCAGAGGTGGAGCCGGGGCGCAAGCCGGACCTCGAGCAGGCACAGCGGCGCGTAGATCAGCCCGGCCATGAAGATGCAGGTCGCGAGTTCGCGCAGGCCGGCGAAGTCACGCAGGTAGCATCGGCCCATGTAGTACGGGATGCCCCAGACCATCGTCTGCGTGACAATCATGGTCATCCCGCCGTAGGCCGACTTCATCACGCTGCCGTGCCCGACGTCGTTGGCGATCGCGGAGAACATCGGCGCGGCCAGCCAGAGGAGCATGGGCAGGTCGAACCACGTGGGCTTGAACCGCAGGAACGTGCCGGGCGAAAAGATCAGTGTGCCCAGCAGCACGCCCATCGCGGACGCGGCGGCCTTGTCGTACTCGGGCAGGCTCTCAAAGACGAATGGGGATTTCTGGGGCAGGAACATCCACGCCCCGAGGTACGCCGCGATCGCCGCCCGCCTCGCCGGCAGCCAGGTGAACAGCACCAGCGCCACCACGGGCCAGGCCAACAGCGCGATGTAGATGGTAATACTCATGGTCCGACGGGCTTTCCTTCACTCGACATCGTCATTTCAGCCCCGCCTGTGTTGGCCGCCCGGCGAAGTTCGTGCTCAAACCGCGTCGTCGCGTCTGCCCAACTATACGAAGTCGCCGTCGCGTAAGCCGTATCGGACATCGCTCGCCAACGCGCATCGTCGAACTCGGCCAGCTTCACGATCGCCTCCGCCATCGACTGCGGGTTCTCGGACGCGACCAGCACCCCCCCGCCCGGCTCGATCAGCTCGGGTGCCGCGCCGGCGGGCACACCGATCACCGGCGTCCGGCAGGCCATCGACTCCAGCAGCGGCAGGCCGAACCCCTCGAACCGGCTGGCGAACAGCCACGCGTCGCATCGGCCGTAAAGCATCGGCAGGTCCTGCTGCGTCGGCGACTGCACAAACGTCACTTCCGAGTCATCCCCCACCGCGATCCGGTCGCGGATGTCGTGCGGGCCAAACGCGACCACGCGCAACGCACCCAGCCGCTCGCGGGCGATCGCGATCGCCTGCGCCGCAACGTCCGCGCCCTTCCACGCCTGGCCCACGAGCATCAGACCGACCGTCATCACCGGCTGCTTGCCCCGAGGCGGGGACTGGAACAGGTCAAGGTCCACGCTATTGGGCACCACCGCCACCTCGCCGCCCGACGCCTGCGTCACACGGTCGGCGATCCAACGCGACACCGCGATCCGGTGCAGCGGCAGCGACCACGTCGCACGCACCGCGTCGGTCGGCTGATGGGGAAGGCCCGATTCGTCGTGCTGGATCAGGTACGCCTTCGCACCCTTGCTCGTCGGCATCGCGTCGACCCACCGGGCGGTCTCCCACCACGTCGCGACAATCACGTCCGCATCGGGCACGTCCCCCGCCGTCACCGGGCGGTGGGTCGACAAGACGGTCAGCCCCTCATCTCGGCCGTCAAAGTGGGACGGCCGACGCGCGGGGATGCGCCACCCCTCGCCCTTCACCGCGCTGCGCACGCGCTCGCGAAGGCGCTTTTGCTGCGCCGCCTGCGCAACGACCGAGACGGCGTGGCCGCGCTCGCGCAGACGCTGGGCGTACTCCGCGACGACACGGATGCCGCCACTCATCCCGACCGGTGGCATGACGAATGTAACACGCATGTGGGCTAGCTTCGGGGCTGAAACGGGGTCCTCAGGTACCGCGCAAGGTGCAGACCACCAGCTTCCAGACCTGCCGATCCAGCGGGCGAAGCCGGAGCGCGCGCAGGGCGTAGTGCCTGGCGATATTGACCTTGCGCTTGTTAAGCGCCATCCATGCCCACTGTTTGAAGAACGCGGCGCGGTCGCAGATGCGGGTGTGCACGGGCGTATGGCTGCCGGGCAGCCCGCGGCGGGCCCACGCGTCCGCGAGGATCTTGTCCATCAGTTGGTCGCGTTTCTCGATGCCCGACACGATCGCGCTGGACTCGAGCATGCGCTTGCGCAGCAGCAGCTGGGGGAGGTTGTAGGCCTTGCCCACCTCGATCAGCCGAAGCCAGAGGTCGTAGTCTTCGCAAGGCGACAGCCCGCTGCGGTACCCGCCGACCTCTTTGACCACGCTCATGCGCATCATCGAGCCGGGGTGGTGGATGCACGATCGGCCGGTGAGCAGGTGGCGATCGATCGCGTCGTGCGTCACGGGGACCTCGAAGTCGCCAAAGACGTCGCTCTTCTCGTTCATGACGACCGCGTTCGTGCCGCAGACCACCAGGTCGGGGTCTTTGCCAAAAAGTTCGAGCTGCTCTTCGTAGAGGGTGGGCTCGATGGCGTCGTCGGAGTCGATCCGTCCGAAGAACTCCCCGCGTGCGTAGCCGAGCCCCTCGTTGAGCGCCACGACGTAGCCGGTGTTGGGGCGTGTGAACAGGCGGATGCGTTTGTCCCGCCGTGCGTAGGCCTCGAGCAACTCAAGCGACTTGTCTGTCGACCCGTCGTCGATAATGATGAATTCGAAATCACGGAACGTCTGCGCGAGCACGCTGTCGACCGCTTCGGCGAGATACTTCTCGGTGTTGTACACCGGCATAATGATCGAAACTTTAGGCGCGGTCATGCCGTCACCCCCTCTGTTTTTCGACGCGGCTTGAGCAACGCGCTGCCCAGCAAACGCCATCCCCGAAGACTCCACGGGTGTAGCCCGATGGCCTTCATCCCGTACACCGCGGCGGTGTACTGTTCTCCACTGTTAAATGCCCACCAGCCAAAACGCAGGGCGTAGTTGAATCGTGATTCCCGGTCCCCGCCGGGCCGCCAGTCCTCGTGGGCGGTGAACTTGCAGGCCACACCCCGCCGACGCGCCGCGCGCTCGCAGGCCTCCCGGCCCATGTCGCGCTGCTTGTTTCGGCGGTGCGAGCTGACCGAATCAAAATGCATCCGGTACTGCTGCAAGCTCTCGGGCACGTTGCCCATCTTCCCGACCTCGCCCATGCGGAGCCAGAGGTCCATATCCACGCTGCAATCGAAGTCCTCGTCGTACCCCCCCGCCTTGTCAAAGACTTCGCGGGTAAACATCGCGCTGCTGTGCCAGATGCAGCAGTGCCCACGCATCAGGGTCTCCTGGATCGCGTCGTGATCGTGGGGCGACTTAATCTCCGTGAGCAGCCGGCCCTTGTGGTCGATGAACTCGACATACGTGCCCAGGCACGCCAGCCCGTGCTCACGCATGTAAGCCAACTGTTTGCCCAGGCGGTCCGGGTGCGCGACATCGTCGCTGTCCATCCGCGCGATCACGTCGGCCCGGGTCTTGCTCACCGCAAAGTTGCTCGCGGCGCAGATGCCACGGTTGATCTGATGGAACACCCGGATCCGGCTGTCTTCCTTCGCCAGGCGGTCGAGGATCGCGCCCGTGTCGTCCTTCGAGCCATCGTCCACCGCGACCAGCTCGAAATCGGTGAAGTCCTGCACGAGCAGACTGCGCACGGCCTGCTCGATGTACTTGCCCGAGTTGTAGGCGGTCATGATGATCGAGATCGTGGGTTGTTGTTCCATCACATCATCACCCGCTCATAAAAATGGACCAAGTACGGTGCCGCCCAGAGCCCGAGCAACGCGAGCGACGCCGAGGACACGAGCAGGACGAAGTCGAGCCGCCACTGCCAGAACCCGCTCTTCCACGACAGCACCGCGTCGACCGGGTACTTGAGCCACTGGCTGGCGGCGATCCCGAGGAGGAAGCCGAACTCGCCGGGCTCCCCGAAGTGGATGGCCAGGAAGTAGCCGCCCAGGGTCGCGGAAAGCGTGATGAGGAACTGCCCAAGAATCGTGAGCAGGTTGCGGAAGCTCGAGCCGATGGCCATGTACGCATGGCCGTAGCTCGTGTTGAGCGTGCCGGCCAGCGAACTGATCGCGAGCACCTGGATGACCCAGCCGGCACTGGTGTAATCGGCTGTGTAGAAGATATGGATGAACAGCGGCCCCAGGAAAATACACGCCGCGAGCCCGAGGTTGATCGGGATGATCAGGATCAGGCGGACCCGGCGGAGTTGACGGCCAAAGTCTGCCTCGTCCCGGCGGTACAGCTCCGATAACGCCGCGAAGCCCACCCGCGACCCGATCCGGCGGACCAGCACGGGCATCACCTGCGCAAACTGGTAGCCGATCCAGTACACGCCCATCGCCGCGGTCGACATCAACGCACCGTAGAGCAGGTTGTTCACCTGCATCGCGAGGAACGTCACGATCGTGCTCAGAAACAGCCAACGCCCGAAGTGCACCAGCTCATTGAAACACGAGCGGTCCCACGCGAATCGGTTACGCACGCCGGGCAGCACGAGGTGGCTCATCACCAGCTTGACGATCGCCCCCGCGAAGCCGCCGGCCACCAGCGCCCAGACCGACGCGGACACCTTCCACGCGACACCGACCATGACCACGATCGTGATCACCTGCGCGATCAGCTCGATCATGGTGATCCAGCCCACCGTGAGCCGACGGTTCATCGTCTGCAAGGCCGTAGAGTTGAAGCCCTGAAGCACGGCGGTGAAGCCCACAACCGGCAGCAGCTGCATCAGCATCGGGTCCCAGATCAGCGATACGGGGTAGGCGATCAGGCAGGCGACAATCCAGAGCACAAAACCGCGGATGGCCTGGATCGTGAAGGCGGTGTTGAGGAATGCCTCGTCTTCGCCGCGCTTGCTCTGGATGATGCTCGGACCGATCCCGATGTCCGAGAACATCTGGAGGGCCTGCATGAAGATCGCGACCAGCGCCATGAGCCCGAAGTCGGCGGGCACCAGCAGGCGGGCGAGGACGATGTTGCTGGCCAGGCGCATGACCTGGCCCGCCCCGTGGCCGAAGATCGTCCAGAAGCCGCTGCGCATCGCGCGGTGGCGGAGTGTGCCGCCGCCCTCGCCCTTGGGCCGGTTGCCATGCATCGCGGGCGCGACGCCGCCGGTCGTCCCGGAGCCGACCGGCGAGACCGTCGATAGGATGGGCTTGGACTGGCTCATGACGTTATTCGGACACCCACCGCGGGGCGGCCTTCTCACTCCGTACCCCACATACATCGGCTAAACACGTGAAACGTTGAGGTTGAAACCCCGCCAATTCCACGGCCATGTACGCAACTCAACCGCCGCGATGGATGAGGACCAAGCCCCCATCCCCATCAACGCACCGGTTTTTCAAACCGCCCCACGCGCACCACGGCGGGCCCGGGCAAACTCGCCCACCGCCAGCGGTGCCACATCATACCCCACCGATCGCCGATGCACCCAACACCGCTCCCCATCGGCCCGGTAACCACGCGCCGAGCTTCGGATTGCGGGAGAACAGCCGAAAAACAGTACGTCTCCGGCGCAAGCCCAAGCGGGCCGACCCAGTCGGCCCGGCTTATGGGGCACTCAAGTTGGCGGGCGGCTCTCAGTCGAACAGCACACGCTGGAAGCCATCCGAGAAGTACTCGACGACCTGCCGACAGCTCAACGCGGTATCCCACGCGCCCAGCCGCTGCCTGCCCAGTCGGCTGGCGAACTGATCGACCGAGCCGACACCCTCGATCCCCTCGAAGTAGTGCGTCATGCAGCGCTCGGCATCGACGTAGAAGTGGTCGGGCATCTCGTAGGGATTGTTCGCCAAAAGCAGCTCGGTGGAGACTCGGCCATGCGGGAAGGCGTAGACGGCCTGCTCAAAGCCCAGCGCCGCGGTGTTCTCGGCGACGACGACGTTGGACAGCTCCGTATCGACATTGATCTCGATCGCCCGCGGACGCAGGTTGCCCGGGTCGGGGTCGCAGAAGACGTTGCCGGTGATCACGGCGTCTTCCACATAGCCCAGCCGCATCATCGGCCCGCCGGGGTTATTGAGCGGCCAGCCCAGCGTGCGGACAAACACGTTACCGGTCACGCGGACGTCGCGGTAGACGATCGGCGCGTTGTCCTGGTTGTTGTTCGTGTCAAAACCCATCGGGTAGGCGCACGCGAGGAACAGGTTGTCTTCGACGCGCAGGCCGGTCGAGGGCATGCTGCCGTCCTCGTTACGGAACTTGATGTCTTCATAGCTGCCGCGTGCGATGACGTTGCCGATGAGTTGCACATCGAAGCAGTGGCTGAAGTACGCGTTGTGGTTGCGGCCCCGGCGGTAGGAGTCGGCGACGCCCTCGTGCCAGCCGTTGTGGTCCAGCACGCATTCGGTCATCTTCAGGCCGGACACAAACTTGCAGAACAGGCCGCTGGAGTCGGTCTCGCCGTGGCTGTACGCATCGCGGATCACGCAGCGGTGGAACCGGATATTGCGGATCGTCGGCTCGCTGGGCTCGGGGTAGGCGAGCATCGAAACGTTGATGCGGAACAGCTCGATCAGGCAGCCTTCAAAGAGGATGTCCTGGCTGCTGCCGATCCAGACGCCGACCTCGTTGTTGAGCTGCGGGTCGTAGTCGGGGCCCTGCGGGTCGCGTCGATTGGCACGCATGTGCAGGTCGCGGAAGACGACGTGGTTAGCGCGCAGACTACGGATGATGCCGTCGCCGTTGGAGTGGATGATCGGCCGGGCCTCGCTCACGGGGCCATAGGCGCCCATCAGCATCGGCTCGTCGGTGGACCGGCCCGACCGGTTCCACCACCGGAAGTCGCCACCCGCCTCCGCAAGCTCAAAGACCTCGCCTCGGCGCAGCAGCATCCAGTCGGGCTTGCCATCACGCAGCAGCGCGTAGCCACGCTCGATCGACCGCACCGGCGTCTGGGGCGTCAGGCCGTCGTTCGAGTCCAGCCCCGTCTCCGCAGACACGTAGACAAACTTCGTGTCCTCGGCCGGGGAATGGGTCGTAAAGCCCGTCGCCGCGATCGTACCGTCGGTCGCTTCCGCGGCCGGGGAATTGATGATGAGGTGGTGCTGCACATAGGCCGTCTCCTGCCCGGGCAGCAGCAGCGCGATGTCGATGCGGTAGCTGCCGTCTTCGAGCAGCTCGAGCTGTGTCGCCGGGACTTCCCAGGGCCCCTCGTCGAGTGTCTGGGTGAAGAGCGACACATAGCCGGCCTGATCGATCGACCAGGCCTGCATCCGCACACGTGCGTCGGAGGGCAGCGGCGCGGAGAACACGATCCCGAGCGAATCGCCCGAGCCACGCAGGTACGTATTCGACAGGCCCGCCGCAAAGAAGACGTTGACGGGGTCGGACTTGGGCGCTTCGACCTCGACATCTTCACCGGGCATAGGCTCGCCGGCGTCGCCCTCATCGGCCAGCTGGCCATCGGGGTCGGTAACATCGGTTTCGCCCGGCGTCGCCTGCGGGTCCGGGTCGGGCGTCGAGCCGTCGGCCCCTTCGACCACTTCCACATCGGGCACGGCCTCGGTCTCGCCGTCGATGCTGCCGCTGAGGATGGGGGCATTGATCGTCAGGCGGTGCACCACCTGCGCGTAGGCCGTGTTGTCCTCGCGCGGCATAAGCTGCAACACCACCTCGCCTGCGGGGAGCAGGTCCATCCGGCTGGCGGGGATCTCGAACGGGCCCTGGGTCAGGGTGAACGCGAAATCGTCCACAAGCCGGGCCTCGTCCACCGACCAGGCGATGACCAGTAGGTCGGTCCCGTCGGGGAACGCGCCGGTGGTCTGGATCGCGATCGGCTGGCCCGATCCGATCTGGTAGTGCGATGGGGTTTGGCCAAAGGCGACCGCGGGGCGCGGCGCGGGCTCGGGCTCAGGCGTCACGACCGGCGCGGGCAGCGCGATCTCCATCGGATGCGCGGTGACCGAGTGCACCTCATTATCCCGCCGAAGCAGGAGCTGGACGTTCACCATGCCGTAGGGCAGCAGGTCGAGCCGCGCTGCGGGGATCGTCCAGTCGCCGTTGGTCATGGTGAAGGCGAAGTCCGAGACCATGCCCTGTTGGCTGTCCGACCATGCGACGACGACGATATCCGCGTCGTCAGGCATCGGGCCGCTCACCAGAACTGCAAGGTCTTCGCCCGACTCGTGGTAGTACGTCGTGGGCGGCGCGTCGAAGCCCACGCCGGGCAAGGGCATCGGCGCCGGGGGCTCGGGGACAACCGGCTCGACAACCTCCAGCACATGCCGGACGCGCCGCTGCACATCGTTGTCGAGACGAGCCAGCAACTGAAGCTGGACGCCCCCCGCAGGCAGCAGGTCCAGCGACTGGGCCGGGATCATCAGGTCATCACCGACGACAAACGCGAACTCTTCGATCATGCGCTGCTCGGATTTCGACCAAGCCAAGACAAGGATGTCCCCACCCTCGGGCATCGCGCCATCCATCTCGAGACGGATCGGCTCGCCGCTGCCGCGTTCGTAGGTGCTGGGTGCATCGACAAAGCCGACCCCGGGCAATGCCGAAGGCGCAGGATTGGGGACGACGATGTCGAGATTCAGTCGAACGATCTGATGGACCTGCGAAGCACGGCGGACCAGCAACTGGATCTGTGTTTCGCCGGGGGGCAGCAGGTCCAGGCGATCGCCCCGGATCGCGAGGTCATCGAGCTCGACCGCATGGGCGAACGCATCAATGATGCGCGACTCCGCATCCGACCACGCGATCGCGATGATGTCCGTGCCCACGGGCATCGGCCCGCCCGTCCCCACACGCAGCACGCCGCCCGAGCCACGCGTGTAGCTGTCGGGCTGATCGCGGAAGTAGACCGCCGGCAATTCGTCCGCAGCCTCGAGATTGTCCAGCACGGTCACCGGGCTGCTATCGCTGGAAGCGCCGCCGACCACCACCACCTGCGGGGCCTCCGCATCGCTCTGATC